>CAYYZT010000126.1:0-1846 GCA_964476015.1 uncultured Chitinophaga sp. | reverse complement strand
ATAGCAAATGGTAGTAGGGCGAATCAAACCATACTTTGTACCAATCGGTTATGTTTTTCCCTTCCCCAGACCCTTCCATCATTGCATACCTTGTTGAAATTATCGCTATTTTCGTGCACTAAAATACTGGGAAAAATTGACTTTAATCAAATCCATATCGGGCATCAGGGGCACTATTGGCGGCAAACCGGGCGATAACCTTACGCCACAGGATATTGTGAAATATACCTCCGCCTACGCCGGGCTGCTGTTTCAATCGAAGGCCGAAAGCTATAAAGTAGTTATCGGGCGCGATGGCCGGGTATCGGGCCAAATGGTGCAGCAACTGGTAAGTGGCACGCTGTTGGCCTTGGGTATCGACGTTATCGACCTCGGCCTCAGCACCACGCCTACCGTGGAGATGGCCGTGGTAAACGAGGGTGCCAACGGCGGCATCATCCTTACGGCCAGCCACAACCCGAAACAATGGAACGCCTTGAAGCTGCTGAACGCACAAGGCGAATTTATCTCCGAAGCCGACGGCGAAACGGTATTGCAACTGGCCGAAGCGGGCGATTTCGAGTTTGCCGAAGTAGGCAAACTGGGCACTTACAGCACCAAAGAAGGCTATATCGATTGGCATATAGAGCAAATATTGGCCCTGCCTTTAGTGGATAAAGAAGCCATCCAAGCCAAGGACTTTAAGATAGTGGTGGATGCGGTGAACAGCACGGGCGGCATTGCGGTGCCCAAACTGTTGCGCGCCTTGGGCTTGAACAACATAGTGGAGATTTGCTGCGAACCGGACGGCCTATTTACCCACAACCCCGAGCCGTTGCCGGAGAATTTGGTAGGGCTGATTAGCGAAGTGAAAAAAGCCAAAGCCGACATCGGCATTGCCGTTGACCCGGATGTGGACCGCCTCGTGTTCGTAAACGATGACGGCAACTGTTTCGGCGAGGAATATACGCTGGTGGCTATTGCCGACTATGTGCTGCAAAACACACCGGGCAATACGGTGAGCAATCTTTCTTCCACCAAAGCCTTGAAAGACATAACCATCAAGCGTGGCGGCGAGCACTTTGGCACTGCCGTGGGCGAGGTGAACGTGGTAACGAAAATGAAGGAAGTGAACGCCGTTATCGGTGGCGAGGGCAACGGGGGCATCATCGTGCCCGAGCTGCACTACGGCCGCGATGCGATGGTGGGCATTGCCCTGTTTCTTACCCACTTGGCCAAGTTCGGCAAGTCGGTATCGGTGCTACGCTCGCAATATCCTAACTATTACATCAGCAAAAACAAAATCCAGCTTTCGCCGGAAATGAACGTGGACGAAGTGCTGAAGAGCATCCACAAGAAATATAAAAAGCAGCCCGTAAACACCATCGACGGGGTAAAGATTGAGTTCGACGAAAACTGGGTACATCTGCGCAAATCGAACACGGAGCCCATCATCCGCATTTACGCCGAAAGTGCCAACGAAACCACCGCCCAAACACTCGCCAATAAAATAATGAGCGATATCAAGGAATTGACCACGGGTTGAAATTTGTCGTGTGAATACAACTACTTAACTGGCGAGACGGCATAAACACAAAGTACACCAAGTTTTCACTAAGGGCACAAAGAAGTAATAGTGTTCTTTGTGCATTTTACCTTTGTGTTCCTTGTGTTTAAATTTTTTTCATCACTGTTGCTAGAGCAAGATCGATGTGGGTGTTCCTAGGGATGATAGTAAACAGCACATAACATCATTTGGACATTAAAAGCCTTATTAAAAGCAATGTTGGGCTCCTACGGAGCTACCAATCTCTCTCTCGGCTTTTCTACAGATGTTGAACTCCTACGGAGTTGTCTACCAGTCCCA
>CAYYZT010000125.1:7441-8687 GCA_964476015.1 uncultured Chitinophaga sp. | reverse complement strand
TCGGTGCTGAAGATGCAGGTGTTTTGCGCCTGGTCTTCTTTTAGTATGTCGGCCTGTACCGTACCACGTACTTGGCTCAGGGTGTAGGCTTTTATTTTGGCGTACACATCTAGCGGCAAAACTTGGTCGCCGGTTACGCCCAACAACATCAAGCCGAGGCCGTTGTTGCCCTCGGGCAGCGTGCCGCGGTATTTCGGGCGGGCTGTGCCTTTGGTTTTATAGATGGTATCTATCTTATCTTCAATCTCATCAACCAAGCCATGCTCTTTAATATACAGTTCGCATTGCTGATCGATAGCCGCGTTCATAAAGAAGCCGGTCAATATCGCCGCAGGGCCGTTGATGGTCATGGAAACGGACGTGCTCGCCTCGCACAGGTTGAAGCCACTGTACAACCGCTTGGCATCATCCAAGCAGCAAATGCTTACGCCGCTGTTACCCACCTTGCCATAAATATCGGGCCTGTGGTGCGGGTCGCGGCCATAAAGCGTTACGCTATCAAAGGCGGTGCTCAACCTCGCCGCGGGCATGCCCAGGCTTAGGTAGTGGAAACGCCTGTTGGTGCGCTCGGGGCCGCCCTCGCCGGCAAACATACGGGTAGGGTCTTCGCCCTCGCGCTTAAACGGGAACACCCCCGCCGCATACGGAAATTCGCCCGGCACGTTCTCCAGCAGGTTCCATTTCAATATGTCGCCCCAGCCGCGGTACTGTGGCACGGCTATCTTCGGTATTTTGGTGTGGCTTAAGCTTTCGGTGTAGGTCTTTACCTTGATGGCCTTGTCGCGCACGTGGTATATAAAGTCGTCGGCCTCGTAGCTGGCTTTGCGGGCAGGCCACTGTTGTAGTATCTCCAGGTTCTCAGGGTCCAGCTTGCGGCTGATTTTATCATAAGTAGCTTGCAACGCATCCAGTGTGGTGCGTTCAGCCCCATCTTGTTGCAGGGTTTCTTGGCTTAGCTGTAGGCCGTGCAACCGCTCGGCTATGGTGCTCTGCTCGGCGGCGCGCTTGTTGTAGTCGCGGTTGTTGGCGGTTATCTCGCTCAGGTAGCGCACCCGGCTGGGCGGGATGATGTATATTTTGCCCTCCGTTTCGGTTTGGGTAGTAAAGTGGCTGGCGAAATCCTTGCCCGTTTTTTGGGTGATGGTGCGCATCAGCGCGGTGTAGAGCTGGTTGGTGCCCGCATCATTAAACTGGCTGGCGATGCTGGCAAACACCGGCACCTCGCTATCGGGCAGGTCAAACAGCT
>CAYYZT010000125.1:0-7431 GCA_964476015.1 uncultured Chitinophaga sp. | reverse complement strand
TTCTTCACGTCGCGCAGGGCATCCTCGGCACCGCGCTTGTCGCTCTTGTTCAGGGTTACAATGTCGGCAAAGTCGAGCATGTCGATTTTCTCCAACTGTGTGGCCGCGCCGTATTCGGGTGTCATTACGTATAGGCTCACGTCGCTGTGGTCCACAATCTCGGTATCGCTTTGGCCGATGCCGCTTGTTTCCAATATAATCAGATCGAAGCCCGCCACCTTCACAATGTCCACCGCGTCGCGCACGTGGCGGCTCAGGGCCAAGTTGGCCTGCCGCGTGGCCAGCGACCGCATATATACGCGCGGGTTGCTAATGGCGTTCATGCGGATACGGTCGCCCAGCAGGGCGCCGCCCGTTTTGCGTTTGCTCGGGTCTACAGAAATGATGGCGATGGTGCGGTCGGGAAAGTCCAGCAGAAAGCGGCGAACCAGTTCATCAACCATACTGCTTTTGCCCGCGCCGCCGGTACCGGTAATGCCCACCACGGGCGTATCGATGCCTTTGGACTGTTGGCGGATGGTCTCCAGCACGGTAGCGTTTTCTTCGGGGAAGTTCTCCGCTGCGGAAATAAGTGCGCCGATGGCCTTGGGGTCGTGTTTCCCCTCACCTAGCCTCTCCCTGGGGGAGAGGGACTTAATGACTTCGCCATTGATGCTCTTACCAGTAGGGTAATCGCAGGTTTGCACGAGGAAGTTGATCATGCCCTGCAGGCCCATGCTGCGGCCATCATCCGGACTGAAGATGCGCGTAATGCCGTGCGCGTGCAGTTCCTCCATTTCGGTGGGCAGGATGGTGCCCCCGCCCCCGGCGAAAATCTTGATATGGCCCGCGCCGCGCTCCTGCAGCAGGTCGTGCATGTACTTTAGGTACTCCACGTGGCCGCCCTGGTAGCTGGTGAGGGCGATGCCCTGCACATCCTCCTGTATGGCGCAATCCACAATCTCCTGTACGCTGCGGTCGTGGCCGAGGTGGATGACCTCCACGCCCGTGGCCTGAATGATGCGGCGCATGATATTGATGGCCGCATCATGACCATCAAACAAGCTGGCCGCGGTAACGATGCGTATGTGGTGCTGGGGGGTGTATGGGGTGGCGTCTTGCATTTTCTGTCTCGCTGGTTTCCGTGCGTGAATTTACGGAAAATGGGGCGGGGAGGGAAATGCGGTATTGAGGCGGAAGCCAGCGTGTCACATTGAGCGCAGTCGAAATGCGCGAGCGATTGCCATCCCGCCGTAGCTTTTTCAGCGGAGGTGGGAACGGTGCGGCTGGTAAGGCTCTATGCCTGCTTGAAGTACATCGTAGTTTGCAATGCACTACCCACCCGTTTTTCCGCTAAGGCGGAAAGGTAGGCACAGCCTACAGCCGTTCGGCCATCAGTGGTACGTAGGCTGGAAATAGCCTACGCACAGGAGCAGGGGCATTAGCCATGTTACGTGGACCAGTGGATACTGGTCTCATAAAGGGCACAAGCACATGCTTGCGCCAAATGCGAGGAATTACTAGCTAAATGATTACCAAAGTTCTGGCTTAAGCCACTTTGCTAATACTGATTCTTCGTATCTATCCTTTAAACCCAAATCTTCTAATTTCGCAACAGCATTTGAATATTCATCTTTTTCCAGAAGGGGATTAACGGAAATCACAAAAGGAATTTTTTCGGGCTCTCCTATGTAGTAAGGAACGCCTTCAGTTTTAAAAGGATGTTTAAGTTTTATATCAAAGCGATATTCTTTTTCATAACTAAATGCTCTCTCTTTCCGAAACGCAACCCTTAATACAGAAGATTTCGACCCTTGGCTGTTAAGAAGCGTCTTGTATCTCACTTTGCCATGAACTAAAGATCCCACAAAATTTTTCTCGATAAGCCCTTTTTCAAAATTTATTACTTTCGCTTTTTCGAGTAAGAAAATCAACTCTCTTCTGCAAAATCTAAGGGCATATCTTCTTCTCAACACATCATTTGTTGAATAGGTATCCCATAATGCTATGGTCTCAGTGGTTCCTTCATGGAAACAACAAATAAGATGCTTCTTCTTTCTTGCCTCAATTTTTTCAAAGTTTGGCCGCCCAATTACAGGTAAATCATTTAGCGATACACATTCCATCTTATCACCAAATTGGTCTGCCCTAGAAAACCATAAGTTTCCTGTATTTAAAAAATACAATAATCGTTCTTCTGCTAAAAATCTGAATAAATATTTACCCTTTATGTTTTGAGCATTGTATGGACTCCAATTTAACATTTGTTTAAATTATTTACAAGAACTTTACCTTAAAATATTTCGTCTTACCCAATACTAACAAGATAGCCAATGTTTCTCTTATATTAGCACTATGACTCGAGGCTACCCCATTATTTGACCAAGGGTTTTTATTCTAAAACCAAAAAAATATGCAATGAGGATATTGGGCTTGATACTATTAATAATAGGTGCTTTAAGTATTTTGGGAATAATAATTACCTTAAGCAAAGGTGTGCGTGATTCCGACCTAATAATTACTTTTATTTTTAGCGTTGGCTTGGGAGTATTAGGAATATACTTAAGAGGCCGTAAAACTAAGACTAACTAATCCCATATACTGTGGAGGATTTGCTAGATGATGAGCAAATTGCTCAAATGCATTCAAACATTAATACAGATGACTACGAACAATTTTGCAAATCGTATTCTTATATTTTAGGAGCCAAGGTTAAAACGGTTAATAAGGAAGCGTATATCGTAAGGGTTTCTTCAGCAAGAAGCGCTTGTTTATCTTAATAAATCGATTTCCAAAGTATACTTTATTTTAGGAGAAGAAGATGGCAGCGAAAAGGTTTACATACCTTATCGAATACTGCTCGATGTAATCCACTCCAAGCATGAGAATATAGATAATCATTGATGCAATTGTTGATTTTACTTTTAATGCAATAAAAATAAAGGTCGCCTTGTTTCAAGGCGACCTTTAAGCGGCAGACCAGGGATTCGAACCCACAATTACACCCTCTTACTTCAGTGATTGGCTTCTATTCTCGATATCTAGTAGGGCTGTCCGCCGGGTAATTGGGCCTGCCCTCCAAACATAGATATTACTAATTCAAACTTCGTCAATAGCAGAACTATGCAAAGCTCGACGCAAAATTGGATAAATGTTTCTTTCATACTTACACTTTTTGGATGATTAAAAAGGATTTCAGTCAGAACCGCACCACCAAATTCGAAAACAAAAAGTTGTTCCAAACACCTCCACAAGTCTAGATTTTTGTTAACCAGATTGTTCAGGCAATGATAAGACAAAGGTACTAAATATATTTTAAAATTGCAACGCCCATACCCCCCATCTTGCGCAAGTGTTTACTTGTGCCTAAGCAGTGGCAAGCATTTGCTTGCGTTACATAATACAAATCCATAACCACGTCCCGTACATATGGCGTGCGCCAGTGGATACTGGCGGCATGGTAAGCACAAGTAAAAACTTGCGCTAGATATTTGACTATCAAAAATCCAACATCTCCCTAGTATGCACCCCCAGTGCCTGCGCCAGCACATACAGCGTGCTTACGGTAGGGTTTACCTCGCCGCGCTCGATGCGGCCAACTTGGTTTACGGGTATCTGGGCTTTGTGGGCGAGTTGTTCCTGTGATAAACCATGCCCCAGCCGCAGCGTTCGGAGGTGCGCTCCGAGCGTTTTTAACAGCCGTGGGTTACGTACATGGTTCACCCATCAAATAAAATAATTTGAGGCTGCAATTATTAACACATACATGTGTTAATGCGCTATGTTTCAATGATTTACTTTTGCCAAAGCTAACAGCGCAATCTTATTACGATTAGGTGCATTTGCCCCGGTCTTTGGGAGGCCGGGGCATTTTTGTTTGACCACAGACGACGGACGACAGACCACGGACCACCCCCAGAATCTGTTTGGCCTCTCCTTTGCACCGCTCCCCCTGAACCAAAACAGTTCATCATGAAAGCTTTAGGAATATTATTGATAGGCGCAACGTGCTTTGTTGCTGGTTGTGCTTGCGATTGCGACGATAAACTGGGCACCAACGGTGCCGCGATTGATACGGTAGGCAGCTATACGGGTACCGCCAACATGGGCACAAATGGCAACAACGGGGGCGCAACGGAAACGGGTGCCACTACCTACGATGCCAGTACGGCCAAGGGTGGCAACGGTACTTCGGCCGGTGGGGCCATCAACTCATCCACCACCACTGAGGGCAGCACCACCAAGGCTGAGGACCCGCGTACTTACAACCAAAGCGGCGGCGGCATGGGCTACCGAACCGATACCATCAACGAGTATAAAGGTACCGATGGCTCGGCGAGGGATAAAACGGGGAACAAAACCAATACCCCTAAGTAACGCCCAGCATTATTTCACAGGTTCCGCCTTTCGTTATCGTACGGAAGGCGGAACATTTTTTATACGAAGGTTTTGTGCGATATGTACTGCAATACACATGCATCCTACCAAGTACTAGGTATTGTTTGCTGCCACAGATGGGTTAGTTTTATGGTTCAGGCAAATGTGAGCTTATGAAACGGTGTTTGCTTCTGGTAATATGGCTGATGGGCAGCCTGCCACTTGTTGCGCAGCAAGATTACGAGCTGTTCGATTTTTACTTCGTAACCCGCTCGGGCGATACGCTGCGCGACGGCATCGACATGATAGACATGCGGTACACCCGAAAGGGCCAACTGGCCCACATACAGTATAAAGACGGGCGCGAGCAGTTTTTGGGCGTGGGCGAGATAAGGGCTTTCAGTTTTATGAGGAAGGGCGGCTCTTTCCTGTGGCATCACTACCCGGCCTCCTACTATCAAGTGGAAAACATTATGTTTACAGAGCGACCCAAAGGTAGGGCAGCGGTGTTTTACGAAACAATAGCGGCGTGTAACGGCCATACCCTGTATCGTGATTTTGATATAGACAGCGATTTTTGGCGATACTTGTTGGCCAAAGGGCTTGTGATAATACAGGTTTTGCCAGACCACAAGCGAAACGAGTCGCGCGAAATATTAATGGAGCTAATGCCGGATTGCATACAAAAGGTGGACTTGGAGCTGTGGCCCCGCTGGGCCCAAAAGCACTACCACAAGATTGCACCCACCAAGCCCGATATGTAGCCACAGGGCTACACGGCTTTAAACTGCTCAAAACCCTCGCCGCAATCGTTGCACTTGAACATGGCGCGGCACAGGGTAGGGCCGAAAGGGGAAATAAGCGTGGTGTTGTGGCCGAAACAGTTAGGGCACTGTGCGTTCTCCAAGTCGGCGAGGCTTACCACGCCGCAATGGCGTTTGGGTGGAGAAAGGCGGAAATCTTTAAGTTGTTGCAATCCGCGTTCGGATACGCGGTTGGAGTTCCACGGCGTGCTGTAATCCACCACTACCTCTACTTTGTCAAACCCCAATGCCTCCACGGCTTTCTGCACTTCATCTTGCATGTGCTTAATGGCGGGGCAGCCAACAAAGGTAGGCGTAATGGTTACTTTAGCCGTATTGTTTGCGCCCACCTCTACCTTGGTTACCATACCCAAATCCACTACGGAGATAACCGGTATTTCCGGGTCTTTCACCTGTTGCAGGGCTTCGAGTATTTGGGTTTCAGATATCATTGTTACGGGTTGCGAGTTACGGGTTACGAGTTATTGTTAGTCCGAATTACCAACTCGTAACCCGCAACTTAAAACTCGTAACTAATCTCACCATTCCGCTTCCGGGTCGATGCTGAAAACTTCGGTCATCTCCTTTAGCAGCGGGGCGAGGTGCTCGGTGTGGTAGCCGGTGCGGCCGCCGTAAGCGGGTTGGGTGTTGGCGGGCAGTTGCAGGCCGGCGGTTTCTATGGTAGTGGCAATGGCGGCCTGCCAACGTTGCTTCCACTCCGCCGTTCCATTAAAGTAACCATATTGGGCCAGTTCCTGTTCCCCATCCAGCGGCTCGAAAATGCCCAAAGCCAACGGGTAGGCTTCGTTCAATGCAGTTTGCATCCGTGCCCTGCTTTCTTCGGTGCCATGCCCCAGTTTTTTAAGCCAGGTATCGGCGTGCAGCACGTGATACTTCAGTTCCCCGCGAACCTTTACGGCCAATTGGGCCAAGGCGGGGTAAGCCGATGTGGTAAGCATATCGAAAAGCTCATAAGCCGCCCGGTCGAAAAGGAAGTGCCGCACGAGGCTGAAATCATATTCCCCGATGGGGTACTCCACCAAATGGCAGCATTTGAAATCCTTCTCGGCACGATTAAAAGCCACGCTATCTGGCTTGGCCTCGCCCATATCGGTATTGAGGAGCTGATATAGCTGGTATGCCAGCCCCACCTTATCTTGTGCCATACTGGAGAAAGCAATATCCTCTTCCAGCACAGGGCCGAGGCCCGTCCATTCGCTGTTGCGGTGGCCAAGGATAAGGTTGTCGTCGGCGATGGCGTATAAAAAATTCTTTAAGCTTTGCATGATTTTGTTGCGAGTTACGAGTTACGAGTTGCGGGTTACGGGTTCATTGAAAATCTCGTTTTCCGCCTCGGCTAACATTGAGTATAATTCTAGAGGAGTATCATTATACAATGCTGCTTCCTCCTTTACGTAATTTTTACTGTTTGCTTTGTACTTAACAAGATAGGTTTTCATGCTGCCTATTTGCTTACCAAGTTCAAAGCATTGCCTCTTGTAATCAATAATGCTATTCGAGTTTGATAGGATATGGTTTCTTTCAAAGAAGATAAGTATGTTTCTTACTTCGCCACAGCTACCTTTTGCAATGGTAAGGAAACGGTTGAAATCTGCTGCATTTCCATATTCAAATCCTTCAGAAATGTTATTGGATATAGAAAGAGCCGCACGATTGATTTGGTCTCGCAAGTAGTAATCTTTTACTTCTTTCGTTTCTTTATAAATGGCAGAAGCAATATCCATGGCAACTTGCCATATCCTTAAGTCTTCAAAGTTTCTAATTGTTGCCATTTCCAAGAATTAATTAACTAACTCGCAACCCGTAACTCGTAACTATTTCCCTCGGTTCTGATATTCCTGAATCCTATCCCTTACTTTATACATTCCCGCCTCGCGGTGCTGTTTGTCGGGCGTGGTGGCAAACATATCTTCATCTTCCAGTTGAAACGCCACAATGTTGGTGGTTTTCACTACCCAAACGTTTACGCATTTGCCGCGGCGGGTATATTGTTCTTTGGCAAATACTAGGGCCATCTCGTCGTCGGGCGCACGCAGGGAGCCTACGTGCTGGTGGTGCTTGCCTCGTTTTTCCTGTACAAACACCTCGTAGCTGCCCCAATATTCGTTGGGGCTCACGGTGCTTTCGCCTTGCGGCAGTTCCAAACGGGCGATGCGGGGGTCGAGGGATTTATTGTCTTCCACTAATTCAAGATTTAAAATTCAAAATTCAAAATTGGGCAACCCGTTAATCCCGCAGAGGCGGCCGAAGC
>CAYYZT010000124.1:7532-8757 GCA_964476015.1 uncultured Chitinophaga sp. | reverse complement strand
GTGCTGGTGTAGCCGGAAAGGTTAATCTCCCCTTCTAATGGCTTCGGCTCTTGCCACACGCCGTTTTCCAGCTTGCTCTCGTATATCTGGCACAGGGTACGCTTGCGCTCGTCCAACCCACAGCGGCTGAAGTAGAACCGTTGCCCATCCAACGAAAAGCAGCCGTTGCCGTTGTGCTGCCGCTCGGTGTTGAACGGCCCTTCCCACTCGCCTTTATAGGCCCAGTTGCCTTCTTTCTTCACCGCCGTGTAAAACTTGCGGTACGGCATGTTGAGGCTATCATCGAAACGGTAGGTTTGGCTGCTATCAATCCTTAGCGAGGCGAACAACAAAGTACTGTCATCCAAGTACAGCGGCGAAAACTCCATGTGTACCTTGTTGATGGTGGTGCTCAGGTGCTGTATGTCCACATTTAGCGGCACGGTATCTATATAATAGGCGGCTTTTTCGGCACCTTTGTGGGCAAACAGGGCCAAGGCGGCATTGCCGTCGTCTTTCGGGCCTTTATACTCCTTCCTGAATTTTTTGAGGGTGGCCAATGCCCCGCTATAATCGCCGTTGGCCTTTTGCATCATGCCGTAGTACATCAACGCCAAGGGGTACTTGTCGCCCGCCTGTTCCGATACTTCTTTGTACAACGGCAAGGCGGAAGCATAATCTCGGGTTTGGCGGTAGGCTTCGGCAAGGCTGTATTTAATGGCAATGTCGTCAGGCTTTTGTTGCAGGTAGCGGGTAAAGCAATCGATGGCCGTAAGGGCATCGCCGCCCTTGAGGGCTGTTTTGCCGTAGCGTTTCAACTGGGCCGCACTAAACTTATCGGGCTGGAAAGCCACCTGCCCCACTGCCACTTGCAGCACGGCCTGGCACAACAACAATAAAAACCATTTTTGCCAACGTAGCATAGCCCTAGCTTGTTACAACCTTTCGCAAGGTATTTGAATAATATCCAGCGGGTTCTTGAAGCCTTTGTATATTAAAGAGACTTCAAAAGCACCGCGATAGTTGGTGGGCTTGTTCAGTGACGACGAAGTTAAATCAAACGCCCCGCCAAGCTCAAACTTTTTGAAATTGATGCCGCCCGCTATCATCACCGCGTTGGGCGCAGCCTCGAAACCTTCCCGCAGCAAAGGCCCGGCATAGATGGATTTAATACGCAGGGCGTTTTCCTGAAAGTGGAACCCGGCCTGCAATCCGGCTATAAAGTCGCTGGCACCGGAGTGGTACA
>CAYYZT010000124.1:5927-7522 GCA_964476015.1 uncultured Chitinophaga sp. | reverse complement strand
GCCAATGGCCCGAAAACGACACCACCGGACGGGGCTTTAGGTTGTTGTCGTTGCCATAGAAGTTTTCCTTGGGAAAATTGAGGTGGTACACGGCAAATCCCACCTCGGGGCGGAATTTGGCACCGGTATAGGTCCATACTACCCCGGCATTCATATCGAAATAGAAAGTTTTGATGCCCGAACCACCGTCCGCCGTAGGCATTTGGCCATTAAAATAGCCGGTTTCCATATCAAACTGGTCGGGGAAGGTGTTTTCCGCCAATCGCTTGTCCACCACCCC
Source organism: uncultured Chitinophaga sp. (assembly GCA_964476015.1). Lineage (GTDB taxonomy): Bacteria > Bacteroidota > Bacteroidia > Chitinophagales > CAIOSU01 > CAIOSU01. The sequence continues at coordinate 7,242 of CAYYZT010000124.1, read as the reverse complement.
AGCCTGCAAACCGAAGTTGAAACGGTGCTTTTTGATGGGTAACTGGTAAGCGCTTGACAGCATGATTTTAGTACTGTTGATGCCGTCATTGCCACGGGTACGGTCGTTGTACAACACAATGCCCGCCGCTATCTTGCCTTTTTTCAGGTGAAACTGGTAATCAAAGCTGGCGGAGATGGTGTTGAACGCCGCGCCGAAAGAGCGCCACTGGTTGCGGTAGATGCCCGCCACGCGCCAATCGGCATCGTGGTTGCTGGTTTCGCCGGGGTTTAGCGTAAGCGGCGCATGGTAAAACTGGGTAAAATGAATGTCCTGTGCTTGGAGCGGAGCCCAAACACCCATAAACAGTAGTAGTAGTAAAGCGGCAACCCTTTTCATCGATATTCCTATAAAACAAATATAGTGTTATAAGAGCAATTTTCAAGGCGACAGCATGTTTATCCTCCATTTAAAAATATGTTGCCTTGTTAGGAATGTAATAAATAGGGTTATGCTGGTTCTGTTTTACCTTCCTCCACCTTGCCAACCCACCCGATGCCCTTGGCGTTCGGCACCGTTGTCCCAAATCAACTGGGGCATCGGCCTGGATGTAAAAGGCTCCAACCTAAAACTTAAAAAGGGCATGGTGGTGAAAAACATCAAACTTACCGACGACCCGGATGAAGTAGACTGCAAGGTGGAGAAACAACGCATAGTGCTGCGCACCGAATTTTTGAAGAAAGCATAACATCCGCCCCAACTGGCACGCATCTTGCCCTACCCTTTGCACAACAAAAGACAACAGCGTGCATTGGTGGAAATATATAGCATTGGGCTTGTGCCTGTTCCTCATAGGCAACATTTATTGGCTGCTGCAACGCAAAAGCAGCGAAAAGATGCCCGTGCGCCAGCCCAATACTACCGATGTGGTGTATGAGGAAGTGGCTTCTTTTGATTCGCTCCCCTTCCCTTGCAAAACAGCCCCTGCCCGCTTTGCCTATTTTGTAGTGGTGGATAGGGAGGTGAAGGTAAAGCAATACTATAGCTTTATTGATAGCATGGTGGAGGCATATGCGCCCTTGGTAGCCTGCGACCTTAACGAATACGTATTGGTACACGCCAACCCTTGGATTATGGATACGCTGGCGGGTTTTGATTACTACGAGCGCATCCGCCAAGGAGATACTATTTGGGACCAAAAAGAAATGGTGGTTTTCCGTCCGGGCAGCATCCTCTTTATCCCCACCCCGGAACAGGCCGATAGCATTGAACACGTGTTGGCCAACACGGTTATCGACGTAAACATCCCGGAGTTTCAACTACGTATATTGGTGCA
>CAYYZT010000124.1:0-5917 GCA_964476015.1 uncultured Chitinophaga sp. | reverse complement strand
GGTGCAAGGCGAGGAACGCTACAAATTTCCCGTGCGGGTGGGGCAAAACCGCAAACGCTACTTAGCCATGGCGGGCCGCGAAGTGAGCTTGAAAACACCCATCGGGGAGGGCGAGATTATGCGCATAGTGCGCGATGCGGCCTACATCAACCCCGTGGACAACAAACGCTACTACGGCACCAACCGCGACGATAAGGTGTACACCAAGCTGCCGCTTATCCCTTGGCTAGAACCGACTATTGACGGGCGTAGGCAGGGTTCCCTCATCCACCCCACTACCAACGAGGCCACGCTGGGCAAGCCTTACTCCAATGCCTGTGTGGGTACCCCCGAGGGTGCAGCGTGGTATATTTACTATTATGCGCCACTGGGCACCAAGGTACGGTTTAGATATGATTTGGACATCGTGAATGAAGCAGGCGACAGCATCCGCCTAAACGATATTTACAACCTTGGCAAGCCGATTATTTAAGTATTGTACACGTTCATGGTGCGCTCCACCCCGATGCTGCCGAAGCTGAGTACCGCCTCGGCGGCCTTTTCGATGGCTGCTTGCACCAACGGCTCCTCGTCGGGCTTCCATCTGCCGAGCACGTATTCCGCTTGCCTGCCTTTAGGGAAATCATTGCCCACGCCGATGCGCAAGCGGGGGTAATCCTGCGTTAGCAACAGTTCGGTAATGCTCTTTAGCCCGTTGTGGCCCCCGTCGCTGCCTTGTTTGCGTAGGCGCAGCTTGCCCGTGGGCAGTACAATATCATCCGTTACTACCAGTATATCGAAAGGCAATACGCGTAGCGTTTGCATCCAGTAGCGCACCGCTTTGCCGCTAAGGTTCATATAAGTATTGGGCTTGAGCAGGTAAAAACTCTTGCCTTTGTGCCTTATTTCGGCAATATCGCCATGCCTATCGGTGCGGAAAATGCCGCCCTCTTTCCGCGCCAGATAATCCAGCACATCAAAACCGATGTTGTGGCGCGTGTGCTCATAGTCGCTACCAATGTTGCCCAACCCTGCTATCAAATACTTCATGCCGAAAATCGTTGTCCGGGGGCAAAAATACGGTTATTGGGTTACGAACTTATAAATGTACTCGTCGTCCTTAAACTTGATGCGGATGATGTACACGCCCTGCGGGTAGCCGTTCATGTGCAGCTTATAGGTTTGGGTGCCCTCTGGCGCCAAGCCCTCGTAAATGTCCATCAGCTTATGGCCCACCACATCGAACATACGGATTTCCAACTGTTCCTCTCGCGGCACGATTACCTCAAACGTTACAAAATCATGTGTCGGGTTGGGGTGCGGCGGCACTATGCGTATGTCGTTTTCCAACGGGGCACACAGGCGGTCGTTCAGCGGGTTGTCATCCGTTTCTTCGTTCGGCATGGATGCCACTATGCACAGGAACGAGCTAGCTTGGAAAGCCGTGGCCTCATAGCCCGCCACAAAAGTATGTATCATACCCGTTCCGGAGGCTAAGAAGGTATCCACCCGCTCGGTAATGCGCGAGCCATCGCCCAACGATGCCGTGAGATAATAGTGGCCCACGTTGCGCGTGCCTTGGTTTATTACCGTGGCCACGGGGCGCACCCGCCCATTTACGTTTATGGTGCCCACCTCCACCACGGCAATGTCAAGCGAGGCAATGTTTACCGTAAGGCTGCTGCTAAAAGTATCCTTACACCCGCCGGGGCCGATGGCTACCAAGGTGGTGGCAAAATCGCTGTTGTATTCAAACGTGTGCGTGGGGTTGGTATCCTGCGAATAGCCGCCGTCGCTAAAGTACCATTGGTAGGCAATGGCCCCCGTACTGGTATTGGTGTAGCTTACGGGCAGCGGTGCCGCGCCATAATCCGGCGTAAAGGTGAACGATGCCACAGGCGCGGGGGCTATCGTTACCGGTTTGGTAACGCTGGCCGGGCATCCGTTTGACGACTCGATGTACAACGTAACGGGGAACGTGCCCGTAGTGTCGTAAGTACGCACAGGGTTCGGCGCATTCGATACCGGGCCGCCGTCGTTAAACGTCCAGCGCCATTTTACTATGGTGTCGTTTCCTGCCGGGGTGCTGGTGCTGGCAAGGCGGAAATTGCGGTCTTGGCAGGCCACGTTGTAAGTAAAGTCGGCTACCGGCGGCCTTACAATACTTATGGTATCCACTACTACGGCTTGGCAGCCCAAGGCGTTTTTCACGGTAAGGCGCACTAGGAAATTGCCCGTTTGGGTGTAATTATGCGTGGGGTTGCGCTGCGGGCTAAAATTGCCGTCGCCAAACTCCCACTCCCATGCAATATTGGAGTGGCCGGGGCTGGCATCGGTAAACTGGGTAGTCTCGCCAAAGCACAGATTATCGGATCCGATGGCCACGACCAGTTCCGGGAATACTTCCAACGTATCGATAAAGGTGGCGGTACATCCCGTGGCCGATGCTATGTTTAGCTTCACATCGTATATGCCCGGTTGGGCGTATATGTGCGCTGGGTTGCGCAGCGTGCTGGTGCTGTCTTCGCCAAACTCCCAAAAACACGTAGTGAGCGCATCGTTTGTTACGCCCAAGCTTTGGTCGGAGAAGCTTAGCGGCGAGCCGGCACAGCCTATCTGGTAGCTAAATTTGGCGGTAGGCTTTTCAAACACCCTAACGGTTTTGGATGTACTGGCCACGCAGCCCGAATCGGAAGTTACCTCCAGCGTTACGGTATAGGTGCCAGCCGCGTTGTAATAGTAGCTAGGGCTAGGTAAGTGCGAGGTATCGCCGTTTATATCGAAGCTCCATCGGTAATCCAATATATTGTAAGGCGGTAAGATGGTGCTTTGGTTAACAAACCTACTGCTATCGCCCAAACAGAAGGCATTGGGCGAGGCAAAGGCCACATTGGCCAACCTGCCCGACACCGTAACGTTTATGGTATCGCTGGCTTGGCATCCGGTAGTGTTCAATACATCCACAAAGTAGGTGCCGGAGCTGTTGATGACGATGGCCGTATCCGTGCTGCCAGTAGACCAAAGATATGCTATTGCCTGATTGGCGTTGGTTTTTAATCCTATACGGGCACCTCCGCAAAGCGTGGTATCCGGCCCAAGGGTGGTAAGCACGCTAAACGAGTCGGCCACAAAGGTGTAGGTGGCCGATATGGAGCAGGGCCCACCCTGCAACGAAGGGATAGTATCGGTAATGGTTACCGTAACCGGCCCACCCTGCCTTATTACCAAAGAGGGGGTAGTATCGCCCGTGCTCCACAGGTAACGGTATGCGGGGCCTTGGTTCACGTTCCAAACAATAGAATCTTGGTTGCAGAAGATCAACCGTGGCGGCGGCAACAGGGATGGGATATTGACCACCACGGTATCGCTGCTCACGTTGCCGAACGCATCGGTAACGGTTACGGAGTATGTGCCCGCCACCGTAATGGGCAACTTAGCGGTAGTATCGCCCGTGCTCCAACGGTATCTTATATACCTTTCGGAAGCATCCAAGGTAATGCGGTTGCAATAGCCGTAATTGATATTGATGTCGGGGCCCAGATCTACCGGGCGGGTATATTTCTTTTCCAGATAAACCCTCATGGCATTCAATTCGGTAGTATTAAGCACCGTATCAAATATTATTACCTCGGCAATGTATCCCGTAAGGCCAAACACTTCGCTCAAATCATTATTGCTATTGTAGCTGCCTACCAAAAATCGGTACGTGGAGTTCATATCGAAAGATGGGCCTTGTATGCCTAGCGTGGTAAGGGTGGCGCCATAGTTCTGCTGCAAACTGTTTTGGCGCAAAGTACGGTCGGTTTGCCCCACCACCACTTCAAAGTTGCCATACGCGGTAGGAGACACAATATTCAATTCATTTGCGTCGTGGTATAAATAAGTCAGTTGGCTTGCTACCCTCAATATACCAAACCTGCTGCCTACCGGCGAAGCCAAAGATTTGGCCACATACGTACCCGATACGGTATTCGCGTTCATTTGCCCTACTACTATAATGGTGCGGCTCTTGGTTCTTATATCTACCCTATCGCCGCCTTCCAACACGTTGGTGCCGTTAAATTGGAGGGCTGGCATGTAGTTTATCTTGGCCAAGCTATCAATCCACCTAGGCTGTTTGATGGCGTTGGTTTGCAATACGTGATTGCTTTGGGTGCTGCGGTCAAACCAATCCGAAACGAAATTGGACGAGCTTTTGGTCAACGGCCCATCGCCACTTACCCAAAAAACCAAGTTGGGCAGGTCGTCGGGCTTCACTCGGTAAAAAGTACGGGTGGTACTACTACCGCCTTGGTTGCACACGTTAAGTGCCCTTACCCTCCAATAATATTGCCCCAAACTTGGCGGAAGCTGTGCCTGCGAAACTATAATGTTGGTATCGCGCGTACTGGCCGTGTAAACAACATTGGAGAAATTAGCGGTGGTAGAAACTTCGATTCGGTATAAATAAGTATTAAGAGTGGGCCTCCATATAAACTCTACCGATGCGGTGGTAACGTTTGCATTATTGGCTGGCGATACTGCCGTAACGTTGCCCGGCACCGGTGCGCTGCCCACTATTTCCACTTGGCGGGTGTAGGTATGGCTGCAACCAAAATTGGTGGTAACGGTAAGCGATACCGGATAAATGCCGGCGGTGGCAAAAGTATGGGTAGCATTGGGCGTGGAAGCGGTTCTGCCTGGCTCAAAAGTCCACAACCAAGAGGTAATGGTAGAGCCCGGGGACACGGTGGACAGGCTTCTGAACGAAGTGGGGGTATTGATGCAGCCAAGCGAATCAATAAAATTGGCCACCGGCAGTGGGTAAACGTTCACGGTTTTGGTAATGGGCGAGCTGGCGCATCCAATGTCAGATATGGCCGTAAAGGTTACTTGATAAGTACCCGTATCGGCATAAGTATACTGGGGGTTTTGTACCGTGGAGGTATTATTGTCGCCAAACTCCCACTGCCAGCCGTTAATGCTGTTTGGGGACAAAATGGTGGAGAGGTCTTTAAACAACACCGGCGTGCCCACACACACTGAGTTAAACGAGAAATCGGGCAAGGGGCCGTCGCCCACTATGTTCACTATTACCGAATCAACGGCCGTACACCCCAAGCTATTGGTAACCGTAACCTTGTACTGCCCCGATACGCCCACGGCAATGGTGGGCGCGGTTGCGCCAGTTGACCAATTGTAAGATTGAACCAAGTTGGCTCCTGTGCGTAGGCCTAGCGTATTGCCGGTGCAAAGGGAGGTATCTGCGGCAGTGGTTAGGTTTACTTTAAAAGCAAAAGAATCTGGGCTGAAAGTAACCGGCGCGGCAATCCGGGAGCATCCCCTCAAATCGGTTACCGTTACCCGATAGGTGCCGGGCGCACTTATTGTCAAAAACGAATCGGTGCTGCCACCCGGGCTCCACAAAAAAGTGAAGGCAGAAGGGCTTAAGCCGGTGTTCCATACAGTGGAGCCCCCAAAGCAATACTGCGGCGTGCCTCTAAAATTCGGGTTGGGCCTTACAATGTTTACGGAGTCAATGGTTTTCCGGCCGAAAACATCGGTAGCGGTTACCTTATATACCCCGCTGGCATTAACCACCAAGTTAGAGTCGGCTATACCGCTCACGCCGTTCGACCAAGCGTAGAAAACAAAGTTTTTACCCGCCCTTAGCGTGGTATCGCAATAAGAATTCGTAAACACTAGGTCAGGGCCCAAGGTTACCGGCGGCGCATATTTGTCCATCACCATTTTTTCCACCAGCCTGCGGGTAGAGTCCGAGAATGCGTTGTCATAAACCAGCACTTCGGAAAGAAACCCATTGAGCGGGTATACTTGGTTGTTATCGCTTGCATTGTTATAGGCCCCTAGCAAGAACCTATAGGTGGAGTTCATGTTGTAAGAAGTGGATTGTATGTTTACCCGGGTAGCCGATAGCCCCGAGCTATCTATGTTGAAT
>CAYYZT010000123.1:4697-8760 GCA_964476015.1 uncultured Chitinophaga sp. | reverse complement strand
TGGAGGATGGAGAGGGTAAGCTCCGCCAAGGCATCGTGCACCAAATAGTCGGCTGCCTTTTCCATCACAATGTTCATCGCGCCCATAGGGCTATCGCCATAGAAGCCTTGCGCTCCGGCAATGCGTACGGTTTTTTGCATGTGCTAAAGTTAGCAACTCCTGTTTAGGAATGGCAATAGGCACATAAATTATAACCGCAAGCCCCAAAATGCCTATTATTGTATCGTTTGGAGGGATGTTTTAAAGACAAACAAGAATGAGAGTAGGAGAGAAGCCCAGTTGGCAGCTTAGGCTATACAAAATGGCATTCTGGGTAATCCGGTTTTTTACGGGCAAGCCCATGCCCGATGTGATTCGCATGCGCAAGGCCATGGATTTTTGGGCCCCGCTGGTGTTGCGCCGTCCCAAGCATGTAAGTTACCAGCCGATAGTTATCGACGGGGTTCCTGCGGAGCGCATCACGCCAGAGGGTGCGCGGCACGACAAGGTGCTCTACTACCTGCACGGCGGGGCCTACGCGCTTTGTTCGCTGAAAACCCATCGGCGGTTGATTGCTCGGTTGGCAAAGGCGGCTGGTATAACGGCTTATGCCATGGAGTACCGCATGGCACCGGAACACGTATATCCTGCCGCGCTCGATGATGCGGTGAAGGGTTATGTATGGCTATTGCACCAAGGCTATAAGCCGGAAGATATTGTAATTGCGGGCGACTCCGCGGGCGGCGGGCTTGCCATGTCCACCCTCTTCAAGTTGCGCGATTTGGGCATAGCTCAGCCCGCTGCGGCGGTGCTGCTCTCCCCGTGGGCCGATTTGGAGGGCAGCGGCGAATCGAACAAGCGCACCCGGCGCAGGGATAGCCTATTGCATAACGAGGGCCTGCTGTGGCACGGAAGATTGTATGCGGGCGAAACCGATTTGCGCGACCCGTTTATATCGCCCATTTACGGCGATTGCGACGGTTTGCCACCTATCATGATACAAGTGGGCGAATTGGAGTTGATTTACAACGACTCTACCCGCATGGCCGAAAAGGCCGCATCTTGTGGCATAGAGGTGGAATTGGTGGAATGGGGCCATACTTTCCACGTATGGCAGATATACGATTTTATGTTGCCCGAAGCCACGGAATCTATCAAACAGATGGGGGAGTATATGAAAAAGAAGCTAGGGTTGCCGTAAATGGTTAGTACGCACCGGTAACAGTGGCCTTGTACGTGCCATTGTCTTCGCCTTTTATCAATTGTCCCGTACCTTTTAGCTGCTTAGGGTCCACGCCTACTTGAAGCAGCCTTTCCACCACTTTGGCCGCCCGGTATATATCCAGCCTATAGGTTTCCTTATGGAGGAGATTTTTGGGATACACGTAAAACTCTGGGTAAGAGCATAAGGCTTTGGTCAGCGAATCGTCTTTTACTTTCAGCAGCTCCGATTTATGGGCCTGTGCATTTATGGATATTATTAGCGATTGATTGATGAGCAGTGTTTGCTTCAACGTGTTCAATGTGCTATCATCGGCAGGCGAGAGGAAATTGGCCGTGTTTTTTTGGAAATTGAGGGTGATGTTTTCGACGTGGGTGTATGTTGACGAAAATTTTTGATAATCATACACCAAGCTATCGCTATCGTTTAGCAACAGCAATACCGTATAGTTTTTGCCCAGCACATAGCTCTTTATCAGCTTGTTTATATGCGAGTGGTCAATGCCTTTTATAAGGGTGGGATAATCCATCAGCCAAGGCAATATGTTCTGTGCCCAATATTGCCCTATAAGGTAGGCGTTTTGTGCCGGGTCTTTACGCATGGTTTCAAACTGTTGCAACAGCTTGGTTTTGGCCGCCTCAATCTGTTGCGTGGGAATAATGGCCGAATCTGCCAACAACTGCATCAAGGTATCCAAGTTGGCATAGGCCGTATGGATGGAATCCTGCTTAGGGAAAAGGTGCCAAGTAAGGCCACCGGTTTGGCGCATCGGGTCGAAGGCCAGTTTTAGCTGGGCTATACCCAAGCTATCGTACATGCTGCCCAGCGGGGCGGGTTGGGCTAGTATGGTTTTCAATACCAAGGCAGCCAACACGCTGTTTACATCATAAGCCAAATATGGGGCGTGGTAAAGTTTTTGGTATCGGGTAGGGGTGGCGCTGCCTACCTTGTACACCAGTTGCACGGAGTACTTGGGCTGGGGAAAAAGGTTGACTAGCGTATTGTTGCGCAAGTCCTTGCAAATGTTGATGTACCCCAGCTTGTCTTGGCTAATCCTCCAAACATCCTTAAACCCTTCGGCCCCGGTAAATACCATCATGCCTTTTTCTAGGCAATAGCCAGTGTTGTACAGGTGCCGCACCAATTTTATGGTGGTGCTATCGGGCACGGGCTGGTTGCCATAGATGCTCATGGCGGGTGCGCGTGGCCCCCAGTGCTGTTTTAACAGTGCCTGCTCGGCAGGGTACATCAAGGTGTTTTGCGCCACGGCCAGCAGCGCGGCATTCTGTAGAATGGCGTTGTGTATGGCCGCGCTGTCGGGCAGGTTTTGGTAGTGTTGGGCTATGGCATCCAGGGCTGCGCTAAACTTGGCTTTTGGAACAGAGAAGCGGTAGGTGCTCATTTCAAAGCCGAACCTGCCATCGATTTTAATGCTGCCGTCAACCTTTTTTATTTGTTGCTGCAAGCCATTTATAAATGCCGTGTGGCATACATAGGCCAGTCCATCGGTAAGCGAGTCTTCCACCAGCGAGCCGAATCGGTAAGCCAGCACCACCTCGTATTTATTGCTGTTTGGCTGGTGGGTGTAAAAAAGTTGCAGGCCGTTGTTCAACTGCTGTTGGTATTCGTTCTGTTTCAAATACAACTGCCCCCGGGCGATGACGGAGCATAAAACCAAAATAGCGATTAAGCAGATTTTCCGCATAAGTAAGGGCAAAGGTAACACAATGAAAGAATAACGACGTATGGCTACCAATAGTACAGCCGCAAGTGTTGCGGTTGCCTAAATTCCTTTCTAAAAAAAACAAAACCAAGGCGGTGCAGGTCAAGGCTCAAGGTTACTTCGGGCCGGGCAATGATGGCTTGCCAAGCCTCTTGCATTTCCGGGCTCCAATTAATGTCGTCAAATACCAATACACTATCGTTGTGGGTATAGGGCAATATGGCTTCATAATATTCGATGGTGGGAAGCTTTTGATGATTGCCATCAATAAAAGCAAGGTCTACGTGGCTTAGTTTCCCCAAAGCCACCGAAAGTGTGGAATCAAAATTGCCCAATAGTATTTCGCTATGGCTAAAGCCCGGCTGTTGCAATTGTTCTTTCGCTACATTGGCCAACGAAGTGTTTCCCTCCAAGCTTACCAAGTGTTTTACTCCCTGTGCGGAAGCTAGATATAGGGTGCTGATGCCAGTGCCGGAGCCAATTTCCAACACGTTTTTCGCCCCGAAATAGGCCACGCTGCGGTGCAACAGCTTGCCATATAAAGGGTTTATGGCGGTTTGCGCCGCTTTTTTGCTTACGGTAGTTTCGGGCGAGGATGCGGCCCCCAATGTAGCCGCTTCCACGGGCCGTTGGTCTTTGAGCAAGTCTTTCCGTTTTTGTTCGATAGTGGTGAACGCGGGCAGTTGTTGCTTGCTGCGCAGCACGTTGTTGATGAAGTTGAACACAAAATCGGAATGCACGTGGTAGCGGCTTTTGCCGTGCCATAAGTATGAAAGCAAGCTGCGGGTGCGAAACAATAGGTGCGCCATGGGAGGGCAAAATTACGCCAACGCCAATTAAAATAGGATTAATACTTGGCCAACGTAAATGTTGCATAGTGCATTTAATTAATTTTGCACTGTTGGGCATGGCTTTTGGATAGGGAAGGGGAACACCACAACACACACCACCATGAAAAAACTATTCGCGCTGCTGCTTGTATGCGGCATATCAGCCCCCACCGCCTATGCGCAAAGGGGCATACATATAGGCGTTACCGCCGTGCCTTCCGCCGTGTTTATCGTAAACCAAAACAACTACGAAACGCTGGATTATTGCCCGGTTATCAGCCGTTCTGAGTTGGACTACAAAGCAAAGTG
>CAYYZT010000123.1:0-4687 GCA_964476015.1 uncultured Chitinophaga sp. | reverse complement strand
GGGGTTAGGTATGTACGCACGGGGCAAAACTACGAGGATACTTTTAGCCCCGAGCCCAACCAATGTCCGTCGCCCTACTATGTGGTACGGCAAGTAGACTTGCGCTATATACGCGTACCGCTGCAAGTGCGGTACAAATTTTCTTTTTCCAATCCCGATTTTAAAATGTATGCCGCTGCCGGCCCTTATGCGGGTTGGTTGATAAATGCCAGCGAAAAAGTTGAATTGGATGGCATTGCACGTACCGATTTGACCCCGACCATCGATAAGTTCAATTATTATGATGTGGGCATAAACGTGGGCGTGGGCGCGGAGTATTTTATTAGCCGCAGCTTCTTTGTAAGCTTGGGCTTGGATACCGACCTAGGGCTGATGGACATGAACGGGCGTGCGGTGAAAGAACTGGAATGGTTCAGCAAAAACGATGTGGGCTACAACAAGTCTCGCAACTTCAACGCGGGCATCAGCGTGGGCTTTCACTATATCTTCAATCCGGATTCCAAGAACCCTTTCAAGCCTAAGAAGGGCGAAACCTCCCCGCCGCCCGACGTTACCAAGTAATCAAGTTGTTGAAACTATGTTGTAATTTTGGGCTTCTCTACTAGCTCAATCTACTTCAACTTGGCTACCGATTACACTTCCATTATCGAATCTTTCTCGCAAACCAAGGTTTTGGTGGTGGGCGATGTAATGCTGGATACGTATTTGTACGGCAGCACCAACCGTATCTCGCCCGAGGCCCCCGTGCCCGTGGTGGAAATAAGCCAACAGGAGCACCGCCCCGGCGGCGCGGCCAACGTGGCCATAAACATTAAGGCACTCGGGGGCAAGGTATGGCTCTGTGGCATGGTGGGCGACGATGCGGAAGGCAAGCTGTTGAAAGATTTATTGGAAGAGGCCCATGTGGCTTGCCATTACCTCGCCAAAAACAAAACACGCCCCACCACGCACAAAAACCGCATAGTGAGCCGCAACCAGCAGATGCTGCGCTTCGATAGGGAGTGGAAACAGGAACTGACCGGCGTGGAGGCCACACAACTGCAACAGGCCGTGCTTACCGCTATTGCCGAGGTGCAGCCCCATGTGGTGATATTGCAGGATTACAACAAAGGCGTACTCTCTGCCGATATGATAGCAGCCATAATGGTCGAATGCCGCAAACGCAGCATTCCTGTGGCGGTGGACCCGAAAAAACATAATTTCTTCGCCTACCAAGGGGTCGCGCTCTTCAAGCCGAATTTGAAAGAGGTGCGCGAGGCATTGGAGATAACGGTGGAGCCCGCCGTACACTCATCGCTGCAACATGCCGCCAAGGAACTCTTGCTCAGGCTACAGGCCAAGCAAGTGATGATAACCCTCTCAGAATACGGCGTGTTTGTGGCAGACGGGCGCAACACGCTTAAAACCAATGCCCACGTACGCAACATTGCCGACGTATCGGGTGCGGGCGATACGGTGATTGCCGTGGCCGCCCTGTGCTTGGCAAATGGCGTGGATTTGGGCGAAAGTGCCCACTTGGCCAACCTTGCCGGGGGGCTGGTTTGCGAAAAGCCCGGTGTGGCGGCCATCAACAAAGCAGAGCTTTTGGCTGAGGCACTGAAAACCGATTTCGCCCCGCAGTTGTTATAACTGTCCCTATGATACACGCCATCCGTCGCTACGATAATTTTGGAATGACTTAACTTAAATTCTATATACCCCACATACTTTGCGTGCAATTTTCTTTTAGCTTAGCGAGGTTTTTCTCAAAACAAGTACTGGATACCCTATGACGATGGACAAACTGGTGGCGGGCTTTGCCGACCAACTTAAGGAAGCGATAGGAATTGGGCACGGCGTTACCTTACGCCCGCCCGTGGCAGAAATACGCAACGTAGTGGTTACGGGCCTCGGCGGCTCTGGCATAGGTGGCAGCTTGGTGGCCGAGCTGGCCGCAAAAGAATTGCGCGTGCCTTTTTTGGTAAACAAAAGCTACCACTTGCCGGCATTCGTAAACGAAAACACTTTGGTTATCTGCTCGTCTTATTCAGGCAATACGGAGGAAACGCTCTCGGCCTTTAGCGATGCGCTGAGAGCCAATGCCCACATCGTTTGCATCACTTCCGGCGGCAAGTTGGCCGAACTCGCCAAGCAATACAACCTCGATCATGTTATTATTCCTGGGGGTAACCCGCCCCGTTCTTGTTTGGGCTATTCGGCCGTGCAGTTGCTGTTCGTATTGAAACAACTGGGTTTGGTTTCGGGCCGGTTCGAGGACGAGTTGCAAGATTCCATCGCCTTGTTGGAGCGCGAACAGGAGCACATCCGCACTTTGGCCAAGGCCATTGCGGGCCAGTTGCACAACCGCATCCCCGTACTGTACGCCGTAAGCGAAATGGAATCGGTAGCGGTGCGCATCCGCCAGCAGATAAACGAGAACTCGAAAATGCTATGCTGGCACCACGTGATACCGGAAATGAACCACAACGAGCTGGTGGGCTGGCGCAATCGCATCGGCAACTGGGCACCGGTGTTTTTGCGCAGCCGCGAGGATTTTGAGCGCAACCAACAGCGCATCGAAATAAACAAAGAGGTGCTGGCCGAGCATGCCGACAACGTAATTGAAATATACGCCAAAGGGGAGAGCCATACCGAGCGCGCGTTTTACCTCATACACTTGGGCGATTGGGTAAGCGTGTACCTTGCGGAACTTAATGGCTTGGATGCCGTTGAAGTAAAGGTGATTGATTACCTGAAAAACGAACTGGCGAAAAGTTAAAAGTTGAGCGATAAGCCCCGACCCACAATTACCCTACAAGACCTCGGCCTGATAGATTACCAAAAGGCTTGGGAATACCAACAACAGTTGATGGATGGCCTTATTGCCACCAAACTGGCCAACCGCACCGCCGAAAAACCGGCTGCCCAAAGCCACTACCTGCTTTTTTGCGAGCACCCGGCCGTTTTTACCCTTGGCAAAAGCGGCAGCATGGCCAACCTGTTGGTAAAGGAGGACGAGCTGGGACAACGGGAGGTAAACTTCTATAAAATAAACCGTGGGGGCGACATTACGCACCACGGCCCGGGCCAATTGGTAGGCTATCCTATCATGGATTTGGACGAGTTTTTTACCGATATACACAAATACCTGCGTTTTTTGGAGGAGGCCATCATTCTCACCCTAAAAGATTTTGGCATAGAAGCCGGACGGCTGCCGGGGGCCACTGGCGTATGGTTGGAGCCTGATGTGCCCCACCGTGCCCGTAAAATTTGCGCCATGGGCATCCGCGCCAGCCGATGGGTAACCATGCACGGCTTTGCGCTTAACGTGAACAACGATTTGGATTATTTCAACTGGATAATACCCTGTGGCATCAACGATAAACAAGTAACCAGCATACAGCGGGAGCTAGGGCACTCGGTGGATATGCAGCTAGTTAAAGAGGCTTTTTTAAAGTACTTTGCCCACTTGTTTGAAGCCAAGGTAGCGCAAGGCAGTTTTATTGCACCGCAGGTTTAGCACCCCTTTTTTGTTGCCAGTCCTTCTTCGCGGTTTGTTTTTTCATCTCTTCCAACAAAGCCACCACAATAGATTTGATAATGCGGTTGAGTTCGGGGTCGCCCTCTTTTTTGTTTACCAAGGCATCGAAAGCTTTGCTGGCATACTCTTCCACGTGTACCTTTTCCTCGTCGGCCAATTTTTGCATCAGCCCGTCTATTGCGTTGAAAATGCCTTCGCTTATGCTTTTTTCCAGTTTGCTTACCGCGCTTTTGCCTATCAGCGGTATTTTTTCGAGGGTTTGGATGGGGCCACTGCTTTCCATTATGGATTTCACCTTGTCCTTAATCTGTTGCTGTATTTCTTCCCGCTGTGGCAGGTATTCTGTCGCAACCGTGTTGTGAACCTTGTTCGATATCCAGTCCACTATTTCCTGCTTATGGGGGTACACGGCATTATACACCAAGTGGCTCTCCGTGCCTGGTTCGGCTTCTTTCTCCACCCCCTTTTGTATACCGGTAAGCAAGCGCAGTATTACCCTATCCGAAATCTCTTCCAGCACAATATTCTTCACGCGCATTAGCTCTTGGTACAAAAACCATTGCTTGATGTTGATGATGCCCATGCGCTGCAAGCGGTATATAATGGAAAACAACCTGAGCACACGCAGAAAACGAAAACCGCCTACCGGTATTAAACCCAGCGCATCGTAAAAATGGATAAGCGGGTAATAAAACCAGCGTTTGTACACATTGTTTACTACGGCTATAACCCATCTAGTTAAAAACTCCGTAAGAAAGATGATGACAAAAATGAGGTCGTACTTGGCAAAATCGAAATGTACGGGCCTGTAAAAGTTGTAGAACGAAGGGATATGGACATGGAAAAAATCGCGAACGGATTTGTTCATCCAAGCAAAATCGAAAGCAAACCAAAGCAGGTTTACTATCAAAATAATGGTCATTACAATATCGACGATAAAAACGCCTACGTCATCCTTACGGAGCTTGCTTGCTGACATGATAGTGGTTTTAGTCAGATAATAGTTACCCTAGCCCTCAAAAATAAGACCAACGACCGTTAGGATTGGACATTACGAGGTTAAAATACCATTAGAAAGCTCTTTGAGGTCCAATCCGTCAAAGTTGCCACTGCTCATCATCAGCAAGTTGGCTTGTGGCCATGCTTGCTTGTGCAAGAATGCTTTAA
>CAYYZT010000122.1:4920-8793 GCA_964476015.1 uncultured Chitinophaga sp. | reverse complement strand
CGCAAATACCTATACATCCACCTTGGGCGCGGGTGGAAGGGGAGGCTCAGCGGGCCCGCTACCTCGTCCGTAATGTTTTGCGCCACCATATATTGTAGCAAGTTTTTGTCTTTAAGATAACGCTGCTGCAAGCGGTGCTGCTCTATAAAGTAATCTCCTACCTTTTTGCCGAAAAGCTCCGTAAGGTATTCCGTAGGCTGGTGGCGGGCGGTTTTTTCGCCAACGGTATGCTCCCAACTCCAACGAGCAATGCTCCAATCAATGGTCCAGTAGCCCCATTCCCATCCCGAGCTAAAGGTAACGTGGCCCGGCACGCCGAGCTTCGCCATGGTATCAATGTCGTCCAGCCGGGCACCCAGATAAGGCATAATATACATCGGGATAGAATTGTCGAACGTAATCCAGTAAGCACTCTCCGGGTAATACCAAGTTTCGCGCTGTTGGATTTCCTTCAGCAATTCCTCCTGCATGTGTCGCAGGTTTTCGTTGCCATATACGGGTGCATGTTCCTCGGTAGCGGTATAGCACATCACAGTGTGGATGAGGATACCGCGGTTGGCATCCAGTTGTTTTTCCGCTTCGCTCATTTCATAGCCCGCCTTGCTCTCGGTGGCCATGTTGGCCGTTTTTACCACATGTTTGCGGCCCATTAGCTTGGCTCCGTACTTATGGGTTATAAGGTCGGTTATGTGCAATCGCTGCTTTTCTTTTTTAGCCACATTGCCTTCGGTAAACTCGGTGCTGCTAAACTCCATATTCACCACGTCCCAACCCATGGCCATCAGCCAATCCAAGTTGCGCGTTATTTGCTTCTCCTTGGTACGCCACGATTTGGGGAAACCCTCGTATAGCTTGTAGGCATTCTGCTGTACCATGTGCAGGCTCACGTCCACGCCCATAATAAGGCCACGGCTCTTGCCATAGTCCACATACTGCTGTGCATACGCTGGCCAGTGCTTGCGGCTGATGCCCTCCAACAGGTTGAATTCAAAGTAATTTTGCCCGTTGCGCACCAGCCAATCCAAATACTCGTTCACCTCGGCCACGCCGTTTTCAAATTCATGGTTGAGCAGTTGTTGGGTAAGCTCCAGCGGGTGCATGGTATGCAGGTGAAACCCTTTTTTATCGAACCTCGCTTTAGCCTCCCATACAAAGCCATTGCCCAATGGCCATTCCTTCAGTTGTGGTATAATAGTTTCCCTAGGGTGGTAGAACCTAAAGCCCAGCTTCTCCTGCAACAACCCGTACAAGCCAAACGCAATGCCCTGATAAGAAGGCGTTTCCAACACCATGGTTATTTTTCCTCCCGAAACCGCGGCGCGCCAAGTGTAATCGTGGTCAGGATATTGCAGATAGGGATAATCGAAGTTTTTGGAAAAACGGTTCGGCTGGTTGGCCCTTGCGGTATCAATAGTTGGTAAACGCAACACAACATCGTCCTCGTCCCCGTATACGACTTGGCAGCCGCAGGCTTGCGATAACAGGGTCCCCACATCTACAAACGTAATGTGTGTAATGGAGTTTTCGCGCACTGCTGGTGGAGCATCAATGGCTATAACGGTAATGGCTAGGGAAGTCTGCCAGATTATCAGGGAAAGGCAAAAGAGGACGAAATGGCGCATACCGTAAAGATAAGGCATCAACGGTAGCTAAGAAAACCATCAGCCGCCTGCCCAGCTCTCCCTGTCCAAACTGCGGAACTGGATAGCTTCGGCCAAATGCTCTATTTTTATTTCCTCGCTGCCGGCAAGGTCGGCAATGGTGCGGCTTACTTTGAGGATGCGGTCGTAAGCACGGGCACTTAGCCCCAACCGCTCCATAGCCTTGTTGAGCAATAGTTTGCTAGCATCGTTGATGCGGCAATATTCCTTGATGCTTTTGGCACCTATTTGTGCGTTGCAGTGGACTCCCTCCTGTCCAGCATATCGGGCTTCTTGCACCTTGCGGGCCTGTACTACCCTTTCGCGTACCGCATCGCTGCGCTCCGACTCCTCCTCGGCGGACAAATCCACAAACGGCAACGGCGTTACCTCCACGTGAAGGTCGATACGGTCCAACAGCGGCCCGGAGATTTTGTTCAGATACTTCTGCACCACGCCCGGCCCGCACACACATTCCTTATCCGGGTGGTTATAAAATCCGCAAGGGCAGGGGTTCATTGAGGCAATCAACATAAACGAGGCAGGGTAATCCACACTGAATTTGGCACGCGAAATAGTTACCCTCCGGTCTTCCATTGGCTGACGCAGCACTTCCAAAACAGTACGCTTAAACTCGGGCAATTCATCCAAAAACAACACTCCGTTATGAGACAACGAAATTTCTCCCGGCTGCGGAAACGCACCGCCCCCAACCAAGGCTACATCGCTAATGGTGTGGTGCGGCGAACGGAAAGGCCGCTCGTGCAACAGCGTGGCGTTCGTGCCGAGGCGGCCCACTACTGAGTGTATCTTGGTGGTTTCCAAAGCCTCGTGAAGGCTCATGGGCGGCAAAATAGTAGGCAGGCGCTTGGCCAGCATCGTTTTTCCCGCGCCAGGGGGGCCGATTAATATTACGTTGTGCCCTCCGGCAGCGGCTATTTCCAACGAACGTTTGATGTTCTTTTGGCCCTTTACATCGGCAAAGTCCAACTCCGTATGCGGCAGGTTGCTGAAAAACTCTTCGCGGGTGTTGATTTCCAGCGCATTCAGTTCTTGGCGGCCTTCCAAGAAATCGATAACTTCTTTTAGGTTCTCTACCCCGTACACGGCCAAATCTTTTACGATGGCGGCCTCGCGGGCATTTTGTTTGGGCAGGATAAAGCCTTTGAATTTTTCTTTTCGGGCCTGTATGGCAATTGGTAGGGCACCCTTGATGGGCTGCAAGTTGCCATCGAGCGACAATTCGCCCATCATGATAAAATCATCCAACGATAGTTTCGCATCCAGTTGACCGGTACAGGCCAAAGCACCTATGGTCATAGGCAAATCGTAGGCAGAGCCTTCTTTGCGAATGTCAGCCGGAGCTAGGTTTACCACGTACTTTTGGCGCGGCATGTGGTAGCCTATTTGCTTGAGGGCACTCTCCATGCGGAAAAGTCCCTCCCTTACGGCTGCATCGGGCAGGCCCACCACGTTCCAAGCCGGATTGCCCCCAATCAGGTTCGACTCGATGGTGATGGTAGTAGCGTCTACCCCGAAAACCGCACTTGCAAAAGTTTTTACCAGCATTACCTTAATATTACAGAGCCGTAATATTAGGCAAAATTGACCAAAACTGCGTCATGGCCTAGTTTGCTTTTCTTTGGTGGCCATCATTTGCCCCGCCGCAACCCATCCGCCAGTCCAAGCGGCTTGGAAGTTGAAGCCGCCCGTAATGCCGTCTATATCCAATACTTCCCCCGCGAAATACAAATTGGGCACTATGCGACTTTGCATGGTATTGAAATCCACCTCGTCCAGTTTAATGCCACCGCAGGTAACAAATTCTTCCTTAAACGTGGTTTTGCCAGTAGCGGGGTACTCGTCGCGCGTGAGGGTGGCGGCCAATAGGTTTTGTTCTTTTCGGGGCAAATCGGCCCAGCGCACTTCGGCATGGATGCCCACTTTGTCGCAAATAAACTCCCACAGGCGGCGGGGCAGTTCGTAAGGGCAGTGGCCCGCCACTTTTTTAACGGCGTGTATATGGCGTTGTTTCTGTAAGTCTTCGCGCACCGCATCTTGGTGCCAGCCGGGCATCCAGTTTACGAGTACGGTATATTGGTAGTCCATGTCGTGCAACTGGCGTGCCCCCCAAGCAGAAAGGCGCAACACCGCAGGGCCACTCAGCCCCCAATGGGTAATAAGCAATGGGCCCGTTTCCTTCAGTTTGGTTTGGTGGATGCTCACCTCGGCC
>CAYYZT010000122.1:258-4910 GCA_964476015.1 uncultured Chitinophaga sp. | reverse complement strand
CATTAGCTGGGTAATAGGGTGGTTGGGCAAATTGAAAGTGAACAAAGAAGGTACGGGCGGCTCTATACTGTGGCCCAACTCCACCAGCCAATCATAATGCTCCACCTTGGTGAAGCCGCCGCAAGCCACCAGCACATGGCTGGCTGGAAGTGTTTCGCCGGTGTGCAATATTGCTACAAAACCCTCTCCGGTACGCTCAATTCGCTCCGCCCAAGCTTTGGTGCGGATGTCCACTTTACCCCTATCGGCGGTTTCCAGCAAACACCTCACAATGGTATCGGAGTTATCCGTTACGGGAAACATGCGGCCATCTTCCTCCGTTTTTAATTTTATCCCTTTCTTACTGAACCATTCAATGGTGTGTCTTGTGCCGAATTGATGGAAAGCGGGAATTAAATGCTTGCCACCACGCGGGTATCGCTGGCTCAGAGCCTTTACATTGAAACAGGAATGTGTTACGTTGCACCGCCCGCCACCGCTGATGCGCACCTTGCTAAGCAGCTTGGGCGATTGCTCCAACAACGTTACAGGTATGTGCGGGGCCTCGTCGGCCAAGCGGGCGGCGGCGAAAAAGCCCGCCGCGCCGCCGCCGATAATGAGTATATGGGGAAGTTGGGACATGTACCTGTTTTTCCGTACATCCTTCGTGTTTTCCCAAGTTGTTCTTTAACCACGGAATACACGGAGCAACACGGAATTATTGATAACTTGGGGCACTAAACTGGTGTACAATCAAACCGCTGCGCAGCTTCGGCTCGAACCAAGTGCTCTTGGGGGGCATCACGTTGCCACTGTCGGCTATGCGGATAAGCTGGTCGATGGTTACGGGATAAAGGGCAAACGCCACGGCCATTTCGCCGTTATCCACCCGTCTTTTCAGTTCGCCCAAGCCGCGGATGCCTCCCACAAAGTCGATACGGTCATCGGTACGTGGGTCTTTAATACCCAGAATCGGGTCCAGCAGGTTGTTTTGCAATATGGAAACATCCAAGCCGTTCACCGGGTCGTTTTCAGGGTAGGTGCCAGGTTTAGCAGTTAGTTGAAACCATTGGCCTTCGAAATACATGCTGTATTCACGCATTTCTTTGGGCTTAAATATCTCACTGCCCTGTGGCTGCACCTCAAACTTCTCGCTTATTTTATCGAAAAATTCCCGCTCCGACAAATTATTGAGGTCCGTTACTACCCGGTTGTAATCAATAATCTGCAATTGGCTGGCGGGGAACAATACGCTAAGGAAATAGTTGAACGGCTCCTCGCCGGTATGGTTCGGGTTTTTCTCCTGCAACTCCCTGCCCACCTTGCTGCTGGATGCGGCGCGGTGATGCCCATCGGCTATGTAAGTGGCTGGCACCTCTTCATGGAACAAGAACACCAAGCGGTCAATCAATTGCTTATCGCGAATTACCCAAACCGTGTGCCTTACACCATCGGGCGTAGTGAAGTTGGTATCAGGCTCCTCATCGTTAATGAGGACGTTCACGATGTTGTCAATCTCCACCACATCAGGATAGGTAAGGAACACCGGGCCGGCGTGTATGCCCGTAGCTTTCATGTGTTTCATACGGTCCTGCTCCTTTACGGGGCGGGTAAACTCGTGTTTTTTCACCACGTCGTTCCAGTAGTCATTCACGCTGCTAGCAGCTACCAGGCCAGTTTGCACGTGGCCATTCATCTCTTGTTGGTAGATGTATAGGTAAGGATGTGGGTCTTGCTGCACCACACCCTGCTCCACTAGCGAGCGGAATTTCTCCCCAGCCTTTTCGTAAACTTCTGGCGCATACGAATCGTGGCCGGGCGGGTAAGCGATTTCCGACTTTACAATATGTAGGAAAGACAACGGTTTATCCTTGGCCTCTTCGCGGGCCTCTTCGGTATTCATTACATCATAGGGCAACGAAGCCACCTGTGCGGCCAGCTCGGCCTGTGGCCTGATGCCGGGAAACGGACGTATAATAGCCATATTCTAAACGGGTTTTTTGTGGCCGTGAAGATAGGGACTTTGGCGGGGATTTGGGGAATGGGCTGGATTTTACCGCGGTCTGTTGTCCATCGACCGTGGACTAGAACCGCTTAATTACCTTAATTTGGTGGTCTTTCAAATGCTCTTTGGCCTTTTCGAGGTCTTCGGTGAAGCCAAGGATAAAGCCGCCGCCGCCTGAGCCGCAAAGCTTTAGGTAGTAAGCACCGCTATCCAATCCGCGTTTCCACACATCGCGGAACAGCTTGGGCACCATCGGCTCCAAGTTTTCCAACAAGAAATAAGAGAGGTGGTATAAGTTGGCGAAGAGCGATTTGGTCTCGCCTTTCAGGAAGTCTTTAATGCACTGGTCGTTGTAAGGGATAAACTTCTCGCGGCACATCTGCACGAAATCCTTCTCTTGGCATTTCTCCAAGAAGTACTGTACCAAAGGCTGCGTGCGGCCGGGGCGGCCCGTATCAATCAGGAAAATGGCCCCTTGGCCGGGCTTCTCCTCGGGCAGTTCCACGGTATCCAAGTTAGTTTTGGATTTGATAAGTACCGGCAGATCGATGTAGCAAATCAGCGGGTCCATGCCAGAGCTGGTGCCGTGGAAGTAGGATTCCATTTGCGAAAACACCTTCTTCAGTTCCTTCAAGCCTTTTTTATTGATGCTTTCGGCGGCTATTTTCTCGATGGCATAAGCATCGTACAATGCAGCTACCAACGCGCCCGAGCTGCCCACGCCAAACCCCTGCGGAATGCTGGACTCGAAGTAGAGTCCACGGTTAATATCAGCAAACAGGCGGCCAAGATCCATTTGGGCCAGCAATTCACCTTTGTCTTGCAACGTTTTGAGATATTCAGCATAACGAAGAAGGGAAGCATTGCTCTCCGTTACCGCATTGGGCGAGGGTGCCGCTTCGCCTTTATAAGCCAGGTTACCCTTAAACGTATCATAAGGAATGGAAAGCCCCATGGAGTTTTGGATAATGCCATACTCGCCAAACAACAGTATTTTCGAGTGGAAAGAACCTTCCCGTTCGCGCTTAGCCTTGCTCATGTTCCAGTTTTAAAGGGCCTTTGCCCACACGGTCGGCAATCCAATAATTGCCCTCGCAATATACAACAAGTTCTTCTTTAATAAATTTTTCCACCGCCTCGGCAGCCGACTCGGGGTACAGCACGTGTACGTTGGGCCCGGCATCGAGCGTGAAACACACATTACAACCCGTTTCTTGCCGAAAGGTTCTCAAGCGGTTGATAATTTCCCAAGTATTGGGCTTAAAAAGCACTACCGACGGATTGGAAACCATCATCAGCGCATGCAAAGATAATGCCTCATGTTCAACTAGGCGAATAAACGTACTTACATCGCCCTCACGGATAGCAGCCAACAGGGTTTTAAGATTCTTCTCGGCATCCGCATAGCGCGCTTCGGCATACGGATGGCCGTACATTAGGGCATGGCCTGCACGGCTTGATACCTCTTTCTCCTTACGGCTTACAATCAACACGGCATCCTTATAGTTGCGAAACGCGGGGTGGATGGCCTCTTCCCCAAGCGCGACCCCATACTCGTTGCCACTACCTGCCAAGGCATCCGTTGGCCCCCAAACCACCAAGCCCCCATAAACCGAGCGGCACGCACTACCGCTTGCCAGCCTAGCAAAATGGGAGGCGCGTTGATACCGCGCCGCGTTTTGCGGCAAACCTTTTATAGCTGCTTCCATACTGCAAAGGCACATGGCCAAGGCAGCCATACTGCTGGCTGAAGAGGCAATGCCCGTGGAGTGTGGGAAAGAGTTTTTCGAGGAGACAGTCAAGCTGTATTGTTCCAAGAAAGGCATGTCGGCCAGAATGCCCACTAGGTATTTCACTATTTTTTCCCTGAATTTATCGTTGGGCTGGCCTTCAAACAAAAACTCCAGCTCAATGCCTTTCCCGCTTTTGGGCTTCCAAGCCAGCTCCATATCCGTATGCGCATCTTGCAGCGTAAAGCTGATGCTGGGGTTGGCCGGTATCTGGCGGCCTTTTTTGCCCCAGTATTTTACCAAGGCTATATTGCTGGGGCACCGCCAAGCGGCGTGCCCTGTTTGGGCTGTTTCGGTTTGCTGCATGGTGTGCTTGTATGCTCCGTTATTTTTGGTGTACTCCGTGGTTGAAACATACAAACCACGAAAGGCACGGAAACTGCTGCAAAAATAACACCTTAACGGTATAAAGGGCTTGTTTAAGGGATTTTAACGCGCTCACTCCAGCTTCAGCACCAAATCGTCCCAAGCAAAGAGGGTATGGAAGCCTTTGGCATCGAAGTAGGCCGTTACTTCCCTATGGGTTAGCTCCGATGCCACCATTACAAAATCGCCGCCCCAAGCACCCAACGATTTAATGGCCCCCGGAAAATCAGGAAACAAATAATCTTTTACTTTGGTGAGGCCCAAAGCGTTGGAAATAACACTTTCGTGCCACTCCATAGCTTGTTGGAAAGTATCGAGCCGCTGGGCACTTTGCATGGTAACGGTACAGAGCGTTATCTCGGAGGCCAATTTGGCAAAGTCGGCACCCGATTGGCGGTAGTGGGCTATTCCCTCGCGGCTGTTCTGCTTTTGCCCGAGGTGGAGAAAGTGGATTTGCTCCGTAAACGGTGGAAAAGATGACACGGCCTCCCACATGGGGTTGTGTTGCAGCA
>CAYYZT010000122.1:0-248 GCA_964476015.1 uncultured Chitinophaga sp. | reverse complement strand
CGTTTCGCTTCGGGCACAGGCTACATCGTAACCCGAACCACCAAATGTATCTTTCAATAATCGAAAAGACTCCACTCCGGCCCATTCCGAAATCAAGCTGATGAGCGTGGAGCTACTGCCCAGCCCCCAATCTTGCGGAAACTCCAACCGAGTGACCACTTTAACGCCCTTGTCGTTTTTCAGGAAACCGGTATTTTGTATCCTCACCGCCCTCAAAACCTCGCTTAGCCGGGTGGCAAATGCTTTGT
>CAYYZT010000121.1:3973-8828 GCA_964476015.1 uncultured Chitinophaga sp. | reverse complement strand
CCGTTAAACGCAATCAACGCAGTACCGTTGCCGTGGCCGGGGTCAGTATCCCAAAAATATTCAGCGGAGGCAATGAAAATGCTGTTGACCGGAGCATTGTTGCCCGGCAACACCTCTACCACCGAGGTAAATACCGGCCCCCAGTTGCCCAAGCCGTCCTGCATCCTGATGTGAAATTTGTGGATGCCCACGGAAGGAGTACCTATGGAACCCGATGCGGTTTCCAATGCTTCGTCGAAATTACCGTTGAAGGCAACCAAAGCGATGCCGTTTCCCTTGCCAGGGTCGTTATCCCAAAAACACTCGGCTAGGGTAACAAGAACATCAACGGAGAGGGTAAAATTGTCTTCAATAGTTACCGGCGTGCTGAACACAGGCCCCCAGTTGCTATGGTTATCGGCCATGCGGATACTTAATACGTGGGTGCCAATACCGGGGAAAAGTGCCGTGTTTTCGAAAACTTGTTCCAACGCTTCGTCAAAAGCGCCGTTTACGGGCTGCAAGGCAACACCGTTTCCTTCGCCTGGGTCAATGCCCCAGAAGTATTCGGCTTGCGACACCCCCGGCTGCTGTGCCTTGGTGGGCAGGACAGCCAAAAGCAGTGCCATTAACAATATCAGGCTGCAAATACGCATAACTTGTTTTTAAATTGCCCGATAATGGATTAACGGTCGTAGCCATCTGCCTGTATGTTCAAAGTATTGCCCACGCGCACGTTGGCAGGCACGTTTACCATATATACCCTAGCGGCCCCGGCGTGTATGGGGAAATAATTATCCAAGGTAAAGCCGCCGCCGTATGCACCGCAATCGTTCACGGTAAGGTCAAGGTCGTAGTATGCCGCCGCAGGATTGCCCGCGTTTACACCGCCGGTGCCCACAATCCTACCGTCGGCCGCAATAGCCACCGCCGTAGCAACGTTGTTGCTGTTGGTGGTAAAATTGCCCGTAAACTGTTTGCCTTGGGCAATATCTCGGTCCACGGCATTGTATATCATGCTAACCGCAGGCACCGCGCTGGTATTATTAATGCCGACAATATTAGCCGTGCTGGTGCTGTTTAGGTCTATCAAGTTGTTCATTATCTCTACCACCGATCCTGCGGAGGCAGTGGTAATATTGATGCCGAAAACATTGGACGTAGTAGTAGCCCCGTTGATGGAAACGGTATTATTGCGCAGTTTGTTGGCCGTTACATCGGCCAGTTTGGTTCTTGCAATGGCAATGCCTATGTTACGGGTAAGAACCAAGTTGTTGCTTATCTCAAACAAATGCGTTGTAGAAGCCCAGCTAATGCCCACCGCAGCGGCGTTAACCGCCACGTTGGCAATCTTATTGCCAACGATCCTGTTTACCGAGGTGGTAACAGCAGTTTCGGCAGCGATGGTAATACTGGCAGCGTTGGTGCTGGTGTGTATGTCGCACCCGATAACATTACCCGAACGTATGGCAATATTGCCCCCGGCCAACAACGTGTGCACTATATTTAACAAGTAACCGTTTTGATTGAACGTTACGGAGCCTGCCTGTAAATAACTTCCCATAATATTTACCTTGGTACGGGCTGCCGGATTGGCCACTACCGTAGCGGTAATATTGCCAGTAACGTTTCGCATGCCAATGATGCTTATTTCCCGGTTATCGGCCGGGGTAATGGTGTAAGTGCCCTGCACCACAAAAAAAGTATCGTTGCTATAAGGCAAAAACTGTAAGCTTTTGTTCACCGCCACGTTCTCTATCCACGGCATATTGCCATTGCGGTTTTTGATGATGATGCGGTCGCCGTCGGTGGCCGCGGCCACTGCCGAACCTATTGAACCGAATGCGGGGGCTACGGCAAATTCTTCAACCAATAAATCAGCGGCAAAGGTTTTGAGGGTCATGGCCATCATCAGACAGCCAACAAGAAAGGTCGTTTTCATTTTTTGGGTTGTTTAAGCGTTGCTCTGCGGCAAGTATGGATACAGCGGGTTTGAGAACCACTGCTGTTATCCATTACGCAACCCGGTGAATAAGGTTTCAGCCAACCCCCAAATTATATCGGTAAAAAAGCGTAACCCATCGAATCAAACGATTGATTTGTAACAGCTAAGGGTTTAGCAAAACAAATAAGACCTAACCCCACCAAGGATTTTGGACCTAGGTGGGAAGGTTTATTAAAAAGCGGTTAAAAGGATGGGGCAGTTACTGCTTCACGTACTTGGTAGGCTCTTTCTTGAACTCATCTTTACAACTGGACGAGCAGAAAGCGTAAATGCCACCGTTGTAATGGGCCGTGTCGGCAATCTTCATGTTGGCCATGTCCATATTGCAAATAAGGTCGATGGTGGTGGCTAGCTCCGATGGCGAAATGTTTACTCCCGCCTTGCCCGTGGGCGAGGTAGTATCCATATGGTGCGTGGGCTCGGTAGTGCCTGCGCAAGAAGCCAATGTGGAAAACAAAACTACGGCAAACAGGTGCTTTATCTTTATAGTCATGGCTATTCTATTTAACTTTGTTATGAGCATTTATCGCCATTGATATGGCCAAAAACGATGCGGTAAAGATAGCTATTTTAAGGCTTGGTAGAACGAACGACTATGCAGCATTTCAGAACAGAGGTAACCGTGCCGGAATCTTCCGCCAAATTTAGCTACCATACGCGGTTGCTGTTTATGGGCTCCTGCTTTACGGAGCACATCGGCAAGCGGCTGTGGGATTACAAGTTTCGCATCAACCTCAATCCGTTTGGCATTGTTTACAACCCGCTGTCCATCCACCAGCACATCCAGTTTTTGCTCAACGACAAGCAGTTTCGCCAAGAAGATCTCTTCCATCACCAAGACCTCTGGCACAGCTTCCAGCACCACGGCCGTTTCTCCGGCCCCGATCCGGTGCTGGTGGCCAAACGCATCAACGATGGACTAGCCGCAGCCAAAGAAGACTTGCTGCGCAGCAATTGGTTGGTTATTACCCTCGGCAGTGCTTGGGTATATGAGCATTTGGCCACGGGCCAAGTGGTGGCCAACAACCACAAGCTGCCCGACGGCGAATTTAGCCGCTATATGCTGGATGCCGACAAAATAGCCGATACGCTGGGCACCACTATACTCCAGTTGCGCAAGCACAACGCGAAGCTGAACGTGATGCTTTCCGTAAGCCCCGTGCGGCACCTAAAAGATGGTGCGACAGGCAACCAACTGAGCAAGGCAACCTTGCTGGTGGCGGCGCATAAAATCGCCTCCCAAGCGGAATATGTACACTATTTCCCGGCCTATGAAATGATGATGGACGACCTGCGCGATTATCGTTTCTACGAAAACGATATGGTACACCCCAGCAGCTTGGCCATCGGTTATATATGGGACAAGTTTCAAAAAGCGTACATCGACCGCCGCGTGTACCCCATTATGCAACAGGTGGAGGAAATACAATTGGCCCTTTCCCACCGCCCTTTCAACCCCGAAACGGAAAGCCACAAAAACTTCCTCAAGCGCAATTTGGTAAAAGCCATGCAGCTAAAAGCCGCCTACCCTGAAATGGATTTCGATAGGGAGATTAGTTATTTTAAGGGGTGAGCGCTTAGTATCAAGATGTGAGTATCAAGTATCAAGAAAGTCATCCAGAGCTTTGTCAAAGACTGCTGCAACCTAATGTACCAATGTGCAGATGTACCGATTTAAAAAGCTTCTAAGGGAAGAGATACTTGATACTTTAGTTCAATCCAACCTAGCCAAAAACTTCTTTCCGGCCACAATATAGCCGTGTTCCTCGGGGGTTTTGGGGGTGAGGCGAAGGGCGCTCTCCAACCAATTGCGCGCATTTATTTTATCGCCGATGTATTCGTAGAACAAGGCAAGATCGTAGCGGTAAACGATGTAATCCGGGCGAAGAGTGATGAGTTCTTTCATCATTTTGATGGCCTTGTCCACATCGGCCCCACGGGGTATGCCGCCAAACAACATATCGGCCATGGAACGCTCCAGCCAGGTAGGCTTGGAAAGCTCATAGTTC
Organism: uncultured Chitinophaga sp.; assembly: GCA_964476015.1. Classification (GTDB taxonomy): domain Bacteria; phylum Bacteroidota; class Bacteroidia; order Chitinophagales; family CAIOSU01; genus CAIOSU01. Next base: position 4,835 of record CAYYZT010000121.1, on the reverse strand, counting down.
CACCAAGCCAGCATGTGTTTCAAAATCGGGTCGTCGGGGCGGTACTTGTAGGCTATGTCAGCATACTTCTTAATATCCCAAGCACTGGTAACACGCTCTTTGGTAGTGCCGTATTTGGCAAGGCGGGCAATGGCCCCGGCCATCAGCAAATTGGCCTCGAAGGTATTGGGGTAGTACTTGTAGGTTTTGTCGGCGTAATACTTGCTGCGCAGGTAATATTTCTTGGCCAGTTGCTCGTTCACATCCTCCTGTATCCAGCCCAGGCGAGAATTGATGTAGCCCGCATTGTACAACGATTCCATGTTTACGGAATCCAGTTGCAGTACTTTCTCGTATAAGCCCAATGCCTTGGCATCTTGATATTGGTCTTTGGCCAGCTTGGCCTGTTCAAGCAGTTCTTTTACCGGGTCGGACTCGGCAAAAGCACCAGAAGTGCCGAGCAAGAGGCTCAGCAAAAGCATAAGGGTAGCGCGTAGGGGTTTCATGGCAACAGGGATATAGCAAAGATACTATTCATTTATGACGTTAATCGCCCTAAAATAGTTGCCCAAACACAAATTATTTCCTGATAAGGCCGAACACCACCATGGCAATAACGGGGATGGGCATATCGCCGCTCAGTTCCCACTCGTCGTTGCCGGTATCCCACACGCGTTTTACCACATTGCCCTGCACTATAAACTCATCGTTGCCAGTGTTCCAGCGGCGGCGTAGGATGCGGCCATCCCACTCAAACTCTTCCAAGCCAGCGTTGAAGCGACGTTTCAATATCTTGCCGTCCCACTCGTACTCCACCCCGTCTTCGTACCACACCCGGCGCAGTATCCGCCCGTCGAACTCCCACTCCTCCATGTCGAACGAG
>CAYYZT010000121.1:0-3963 GCA_964476015.1 uncultured Chitinophaga sp. | reverse complement strand
CGTTTCAGCATATTGCCGTCCCAGCTAAAGTCGTCGTCGCCCGTGTTCCACATACGGCGCAGGGTGCCCTGCGTGGTGTTTTTAGAAGGCTTGTTGGGCACCACGCCACCGCTGCCCAAACTGGCGGAAAGCAGCTCTTTCAACTGGTGCTGTTGGTTGATGAGGTAAAACACCCCGGCCATTTCGCCCGTAGTCCATTCACCTTGCAGAGTGGCCATGGTTATGGCCGGGCTACCCGCCTCCAGTACCAAATCGCCCTTGCTGCCCGTTACAAAACGGGCAATGAGGTAATTATCAGACAGGCCATAGCCCGGCAGGTAAATCCCGCCCTTGCCCACAATAAAGCGGGGGGCCTGCATATCGGCACCCAGCACGTTGGCACTCTTGTCGGCAAACAGGTTTTCCGTGCCCACCAGCAACACTATATCCGCCTTGCTCTCCGAGGCCCCGTTGAACACTATGTTGGCCCTGATGGTAAGCAGCGGTTTGCTCTTGGCATCGTACAGCACACCGCCTTGCAGGGTGTACAACAGGTTGCCGGCACCGTCGAGCACGGTTTGGGCAAGGGTGGCCGTTAAGGAGCAGCCCACCAATACCAGCAACAGGAAGAATCTTAAAAACATATCGCTTAAACGCTTAAAACCGTTTGTATCGTTCATGCCCCGGCCATTTCGCGGAAAATTTTCAGGATGTGCTCTTCGTTGCTTACCAGCATCGTTTGCAGCCCTGCCGCTTTTGCCCCTTCCAAGTGGCCGGGCGTATCGTCTAAAAATAGGGTTTCTTCGGGTAGCAAACCATTTTCCTCCACAATCTGGCGGAAAGAAGCCACATCGGGCTTGCGCTTGCCCATGGTATGGGAGAAATACACCCTCTCGAACAACGGCTCCAGCCCCGGCAGGCCGTGGGCTTCCAAGAGTATCTTGTTAAAGCCGTCGAAATGTATTTGGTTGGTATTGCTGAAAAGGAACGTGCGGTAACGGCTTTTCAGCTCCTTAAGCAACTCGATGCGCTCGGCGGGAATGTCCAGCAGCATGGCGTTCCAAGCAAGCACCAACTGCTCGTCGGTATTGGGGCCAATCAGCTCGCGCAGGCGGTTGAGGAACGTGGGCGAATCGATGCCGCCCACTTCGAACAGCTTAAACACCTCGTCTTGCACGGCAAGGTTGAAAGTGGGCACCTCGCCGCCCCCGGCCAGTTGTAAAAACGCTTGGTGGGTAAGGCCCATATCAAGGTTAATGATAACGCCGCCGAGGTCGAAAATGATATTTCGGATGCCTTGCAAAGAGTTTCTCACGGTTTTGTTTTTATTATCCGTGCAAATATCTAACTTTGCCTTCCATTTCGGAAAACACGTTTCCCGATTTAGGGCCCTTAGCTCAGTTGGTTAGAGCAGTGGACTCATAATCCATTGGTCGTAGGTTCGAGCCCTACAGGGCCCACGGTTGAAAGGCCGCTTCGTAAGGAGCGGCCTTTTTTTTATTTCGTCTGAATCAGGATTTACAGAATTTACGAATTATAGAATTGGGTGCGTTGCAACAGCCCATCGACAAAACCTCAGGGTAACATGTCTTGATACTTGTACTAATGTCACCCTGAGCGTAGTCGAAGGGCGCTACTTGATACTATCTACAATATTTCTCCAACGCCGTTGCGGCCCTAGTGTGGCCTTGGTTTTGGGCCTTGTGCCAGTCGGCGCAGGCAGCCGTGTGGTTGCCGCTGTACTGGTAGCTGAAACCACGGTTGTAGTGGCATTCCTTTAGTTTATAGGCCATGTTGATGCACACGGTGTAATCCTCGATGGCCTTGCCGTCGTTTTCCAGTTCGTAATATAGGTTGGCGCGGTTGTAATATGCATCCGCCAAATCGGGGTTCAGGGCGATGGCCTTGGCAAAATCCTGTAGGGCTGTGGGATAATTTTTGCTTTTAAAGTAGGCATAGCCCCGGTAGTTGTGCGTGGCCGCATCGTTCGGCTTTAGTTGCAGGCATTTTTCAAAACCCGTAATGGCCTCGGCGTACTTTTCCAGCTTGGAGCACACCAAGCTTTTGTTGAACCAAGTGTTGTAGTTTTCCGCATCCAGCGTTATGGCTTTGTTCAGGTCGGTATATGCCCCTTCAAAATCTTTTACGATGGCCTTTTCTATACCTCTTAAGCTATAGGCATCGGCATTGGTAGGTTCTTTCAGTATTACTTGGGTAAAATCGGCGATGGCCCCGTTCGGGTCGTTCAGCTTCGACTTCACGATGCCCCGGTTGTAATACGCCGAAGCGGGCGGTACGGCCTCTTTGGCAATAATGAGGTCGAAGGTTTTCAGCACTTGGCCGTAGTCGGTTACGTTGGCCTGCCATTCCACAAAATCTTGGGCTTGGAGGTGCGTAAAGGCACCTGCCAGTAGCAGCACAAACAAAAGCTTTTTCATAGGTAGCGGTTGGTTCAGCTATTCCGTAGGTGTTTATACGGATGGGGCTACGCTATGTTTCAGATTAGAATATGGTATAGATAAACGGCGAGGCGGCCCCGCCCGCCGTGCCGAGGGCCACCAGTATAATAACCAGTAGCAGCACCACTACCACGGGTATCAGCCACCACTTTTTACGTTCCAGCAGAAACTGGCCAAACTCTTTGAAAAATTCGAGCATGGGGCAAAGGTAATGAAGTTACGAGTTACGAGTTATGGGTTATGGGTGAATTTCAAATAAACTAGAACCCATTTAAAACCAACTCGCAACCCTTAACTCGTAACCCGTAACCCAACACACACAACCCGCAACTAATTTCCCTACCTTTACACCCTCAAAATACCGTTACCATGAGCTTAGAGACCCGCATCAACGACGAGATAAAGAAGGCCATGCTGGCCAAAGACCAAGTAAGCCTGCGCGGCCTACGGGCCGTGAAATCGGCCATACAACTGGCCCGTACATCAGAAGGGGCCACGGGCGAACTGGCCGAGGCGCAGGAAATACAAATCCTCCAAAAACTGATAAAAACCCGCAAGGATTCGCTGGACATCTACAACCAACAAAACCGCCCCGACCTGGCCGAAAAGGAGCAGGAGGAAGTAGCGGTTATCGAGCGTTTCTTGCCCCAGCAACTGGGTGCCGACGAACTGAAGGCCGAGATACAAAAAATAGTGGCCGAAACCGGTGCCACCAACATGAAGGATATGGGCAAGGTAATGGGCCTGGCCAACAGCCGCCTTGCCGGCCGGGCGGATAACCGCTCGATTTCGGAAGCGGTGAAGGCACTATTGAGCTAACATTTGAAGTTACGGGTTACGAGTTGCGAGTTACGGGTTGAATACAAAATTTATAATACATGCCACACAATCCAAAACTTCTCAAAACCAACTCGCAACCCGTAACTCGTAACCCGCAACTATAATGATCATCGATGTTCTTTTTCTCGTTTTCCTCGGCCTCGGTTTTTTAATCGGGTACCGCAGCGGCGTTATCCGGTCGGTTTTCTCTTTCGTGGGCATGTTTTTGGGCGCGGCAGTGGCCGTTAAGTGCACGGCACTGGCTAGCAAATTCCTCTATGAAACCTACGATTTAAAGGAGGCTTGGTGGCCGCTGGTGGTCTTTATTTGCCTGTTCGTTATCGTAGTATTACTGATAAAACTGCTGGCTATTTTGCTCGAAAAAGTATTGGAGGGCGTGGCCTTAGGCTTCCTCAACAAGGTATCGGGCGCGCTGCTGTGGAGCATCCTGATGTTGTTTTTCCTAAGCTTGGGCATCTGGTTTGCCGACGAGGGCGGCCTGATAAGGGCCGAAATAAAAGCCGACTCGGCCATGTTTGAATACTTGCGCCCCATTGCGCCATGGGCCACCGAGGGCTTGGGACAACTGATACCGTGGTTTAAAGGGATGTTCGACATGGTAAACGACCAACTGGACAAGCTGGTGGAGGGAGCTGCGTGATGCTGCTGTTGCTGGACAATTACGACTCGTTTACCTACAACCTTT
>CAYYZT010000120.1:5819-8855 GCA_964476015.1 uncultured Chitinophaga sp. | reverse complement strand
TTGCGGCGGTCTTGAAAACCGTTGACTGTTAAAGGTCCGGGGGTTCGAATCCCTCTCTCTCCGCCATCACCCGCCAAAGCTTTAGCGGCGGCGGGCTGTTCCAAAATTACTTGGACAAATAATTAAGTGAAGCGGGCTTCCTAAAATGGAGCCCGCTTTTTATTTTTGCCCTCGGAGAGATGCCAGAGTGGTCGAATGGGCCGCACTCGAAATGCGGTGTAGGGGCGACTCTACCGAGGGTTCGAATCCCCCTCTCTCCGCATTCGCCCGCCGAAGCCTAGCGGTGGCGGGCTGTACCCGACGAGGAATTGAATTTATTTCGTCGGCCAATACTAATCAAGCGGGCTTCGTATTTCGAGGCCCGCTTTTTTGTTGGCCTGTTTAGGGTATAATAGCATTTTTATAGCTTTCTGCGCACCGATTAGCTTATTTTTGCGGTCTAAAATTGAACTACATTATGCCAGAATCAACTCCTTGCCCGTTGTGCAAATCGCCGTATGCTTATGAAATGGACAACTTGCTCGCATGCCCGGAATGCGGACATGAATGGAATCCCGAAGAAGCAGCAGACAGCGGCGAGGTGGTAGTAAAAGATTGTAATGGGAACATTCTTCAGAACGGGGATACGGTGGTAACCATAAAAAACCTTCCCGTAAAAGGCACTTCGCAAAGCGTAAAAGCTGGAACGAAAGTGAAGAATATCCGTTTGGTGGATGGCGATCATAATATTGACTGTAAGATAGACGGATTTGGCGCGATGGCACTTAAGTCGGAGTTTGTTAAAAAGGCTTAGGGCATGGGATGTATTTAGCAGCATGTGTCCGCTTTCAGTTTACAAAGGATTAGTTCGTCTTAAAAATTCGTAAACTATACTCCTAACTCCCCATTTTGCTTTATTTTTAGCCACTCAATAACAAACCCTACCTAATGAAACCAATCCTATGGGGTGCCCTGTTGCTGGCACCGTTCTTCCTGTTTGCGCAGCAACAGTACAACCGCTGCGGTTCTTTCGACATTATCCGCCAGTGGGAGCAGCAGTACCCCGGCACGGAGGCTGCCCTGAACCAAGTAATCAAAAACGCGCAAAACTATAGCCTCGGCCACGACAAGCGCGACGGTAGCCGCGCCAACGATACCATCTATCGCATCCCCGTAGTGGTACACATTGTGTACACCAACGCGGCCCAAAACCTGCACGACTCGGTGGTACACAGCCAGCTAAAGGTGCTGAACGATGCCTTTCGCCGCACGGGTGCTGATACCGCGAACACCCGCGAGGTGTTCAAGCCATTTGCTGGCGATGCGGGCATCGAGTTCTTTTTGGCAGACCTTGACCCCAACGGCAACCCTACCACGGGCATTACCCGCACGGCAGGCACCCCGCCCGCAGGTATGGGTTTCAGCCCCTTTAACGATGCCATGAAGAAAACCGCCAGTGGCGGCATCAACCCATGGCCTACCGATGTATACCTTAACATTTGGGTGTGCGACATGAGCTCCAACCCGTTGGGCCTTATTTTGGGCTACGCCTACCCGCCAGTGGGCAACCACCCGCACTGGCCCGCCGGTGCCGCCCCTGCCGACACGGCCTTGCAGGGCGTGGTAATCCACACGCCGGTGTTTGGGGCCAATAACCCTTTAATTGCTACCGGCGACCCAATGTTGCGCCAAATGAACCTGGGCAAATCCGCCGTACACGAAGTGGGCCACTTTCTCGGTTTGCGCCACATTTGGGGCGAATCGTCCAATCCGTTTGCGCCGGGTTCTTGCCAAATTGACGATTACATCAGCGATACGCCCGAAACCATCGATCGCTCTCAGCAAGAGTGCGACCTCACCAAAAACCAATGCGGCCCGGCTTGCCCCGGCCTGCCCGACTATCCGGATATGATTGAGAACTACATGGACTATTCCGTGGATTCTTGCAACAACATGTTCACCTACGGCCAAATCAAGGTAATGCGCGGCGTATTGGCTATGTACCGCACCCGCTTGGGCCAAGTTAGCTTGGGCACCATCAAACCTAGGGACCTTTCGGCCAACCCAAATGTATTTGTGGCCGCTCAAGGCGACTCGGTGGTTATCACCATCAACTTTACCCGTTGGGACAACAACACCGTGTACCCGTATGTAGTGGCTTTGGGTGACACGTTGGAGAGCAGCATCAATGGCCTCTTTGTAGGCGATAGCTGCCAACAGGTAGTGTTGCGCACCGGCGACCACTTGGTTACGCCATCGGGCGATACCATTGTTTTTCAAGTGGGCGATACCGTTACCTCGTATAGCGACGGCACTTTGCACGTAACCCCTTACAACTCCAACGTGGGCATCGGCAAGGTAAACCAAGCTACCTTTAGCCTTTACCCTAACCCTGCTTCGGGCATGGTAAACGTAAGGTTGGCCGCCGATGCAAAAACCGTTACGTTGTTTAACCTATTGGGCCAAACCATGATGCAACAACCCGTAAGCGCAAACAATATGGTGTTGGATGTAAACCATTTGCCAGCGGGCATTTACCTAGTACAAGTAGCTGGCCACAGCGGCACCGCTACCCAACGCTTGGTAGTGGAATAAAAGGCCGCAAGCCAAAATGACAGTAGACAGGTTCCGCACGCCATGCGGAACCTGTCTTTTTTAAAGCCGACACCGCATGGCACGGTTTGTGAACCATCTGCCAGCAGCAACATATTTATTACAATAGCGTAAGCAAGCAATAACTACCGGAGGAATCAATGCTAAAGGATATCGATTTTAAGAAAGTAACCGACCTGGCCCTTGCCGTGGTGCCCGATAACGAAGGCGACGTGGTGGATACCGAGCAATGGAAGGTGTACCTGATAAACCTGCGCGACGAGCCGATTACCAGCATCATGGTAAGCTCCGAAGGGTATGGCACCGTGGACGGCAAAGAAGTAAAGACTTCGGCCATACGCCAGTTTATTGAGCGTTTGGGCGGCAAGGAATACATTGCGCTGGAAATCATTACCGAAGAGCTAAAGCTTTTGAGCAACCAGTTTTGGGTAAGCTTTTGGCTCG
>CAYYZT010000120.1:0-5809 GCA_964476015.1 uncultured Chitinophaga sp. | reverse complement strand
TTTGGCTCGATGGGCAATTGTACGACAAAAAATACGTGTTCGTGCGCGAAAGCATCAACGAAGAATTTTATACCCAAATACCACTGCTCAACCAAAAAGGCGTAATGATTCGCTGAGTACAATATCATTTAAACATAAAGGACACTAAGTTTAAAAACACAAGGTTCACTAAGTATTTCTTTGTGCCCTTTGTGCCTTACTTAGTGTCCTTTGTGTTTAAAATCGCAACGCAATACCATCCTAGTTTCCTTACCTTTGCCCCATGCTAAACGAGGAAGCCACCTACAACCCCGAAGACGAACTGGAAGACGACCGCGAGGGACTATACGAACATACCGTTATCAAAGTAGACAAGGGCCAAGACCCCTTGCGCATCGATAAGTTTTTGCTGAACCGATTGGAAAACGTGAGCCGTAGCCGCATACAAAACGTGGCCGATGCGGGCTTGGTAAAGGTGAACGGAAACCCTGTAAAGGTAAACTACAAGGTAAAGCCCCACGATGTAATTACGGTATTAGTTACCAAAGCATCGCACGAGTATTCGCTGGAGCCTGAAAACATTCCGTTGGATATTGTGTATGAGGATGAGTGGCTGGTAGTTATAAACAAACAAGCAGGGCTGGTGGTGCATCCGGGTTCGGGCAACTATTCTGGCACGTTGGTAAACGCCTTGGTCTACCATTTTGGCAAAGATCTGCCCAGTGGTAAAAACCGCGAGGAGATACGCCCCGGTTTGGTACACCGTATCGATAAAGATACTACCGGCTTGATGATTATAGCCAAAGACGAGGCCGTGATGGCGCACCTTGCCAAACAGTTTTTCGAGCATACCATACAGCGCAAATACGTGGCCTTGGCTTGGGGCGATGTAAAAGAGGATGAAGGCACCATCGACGTACACTTGGGCCGCAACCTGCGTTTTCGCAAACTGATGGATACTTTTCCTGATGGCGACCACAATAGCAAACATGCCATTACGCACTATAAAGTATTGGAGCGTTTCGGCTATGTAACCTTGGTGCAGTGCGTACTGGAAACGGGCCGCACGCACCAGATACGGGTACACATGAAATCCATCGGCCACCCATTGTTCAACGACGAGACGTATGGCGGCGACCAAATTGTAAAGGGCACCGTGTACACCAAATACAAGCAGTTTGTTGATAATTGCTTTAAAATATGCCCCCGCCAAGCCCTGCACGCCAAAATATTGGGTTTTTACCACCCGATGCTGAAAAAGGATATGTTGTTTGAAAGCCCCTTGCCGCCCGATATGGAAGCATTGGTAGAGAAGTGGCGCGGTTATTTTAAGAATAAGTTGTCTGAATAGTGGTTGATTGGTTTATCTGTTAATCAGTTAATCGGTTGATTGGTATTATGGTTTAATGCTGTTTACCATGGACTATGGACCATCGACGATGGACCAAGCCACTGCCAAAATGACTGTTGCACGAAATTTGCGGTGTCGCCATATACTAACATGCTATGGAATACAAAGATTATTATAAAACCTTGGGCGTGAGCCGCACCGCCACTGCCGACGATATAAAGAAGGAGTTTCGTAAGCTGGCCAAGAAGTTCCATCCGGACAAGAACCCCGGCAATGCCCAGGCCGAGAAGAAGTTTAAAGAGGTAAACGAGGCATACGAGGTATTGAGCGACGCGGATAAGCGCAAAAAGTATGACCAGTTCGGCGAAAATTACAAACACTACCAACAGGGCGGCGGTGCCAGTGCCGACGACTTTTTTCGCCAATACCAGCAACAGGGCAGGGGCGGTACTCAATACCAAAACTACGAGGATATATTTGGCGGCGCAGGTGCTGGCGGCGGCGGTGGCTTCTCCGATTTTTTCCAAAACCTGTTCGGGGGCAATAGGCAATATGGCGGCGGCGGTGGCCGTACCCGTGTGCAGCAGGGGCAGGATTACAGCGTGAACTACGAGATAAGCCTGGAAGATGCCTATAAAGGCGTGGAGACGATAGTGAACGTGGGCGACGAAAAGCTGAAAGTACCCGTGAGGCCCGGCGTGCGCGATGGGCAGCGGCTGCGCGTAAAAGGCAAAGGCGGTGCTGGTATGGGCGGCGGTGCCAATGGCGATTTGTACCTGCAAGTGGCCGTGCGCAAGCATCCCGTATTTGACCGCAAGGACGACGACTTGTATCGCGACATGGCCATATCCGTTTATACGGCAGCTTTGGGCGGCAAAATAACCGTGCCACACTTGGATGGCTCCATCAGCATGACCATACCCGCAGGAACCAACAACGGCAAAGTGCTTCGCCTAAAAGGCAAAGGCATGCCCGTGTACGGCAAAGCCGACACCTATGGCGACTTATACCTTACCGTGCGCCTACAATTGCACGATAACCTGAGCAAAGACGAGATAAAACTCTTCGAGGAAATGCGCAAATTGAGGGAAGGGTAAAATTTGGTTACGAGTTACGAGTTATGGGTTACGAGTTGTGATTATGGGTACAGCAATGAAAAGTAACGTTAGCATTTCTTAGTGATCCTTGTGATATTGTCTTTGTGGCCTTTGTGTTTAAAATACGTTGTTCTTAAAATGCCTGTTTATTAAAACAACTCGTAACCCGCAACCCGTAACTCGCAACTCTTAACCAACCCATGCTCCGAAGAATGCTTTACATTGTAGCCATAATCATTACCTGTTACCTAGCCGCTTGCGTGTTTGTGTTCTTCTTTCAAGAGCGGTTGTTGTTTCACCCCTATGTGCTGGCGCAAGATGCGGTGTTCGATTTCGGACAGCCGTTTAAGGAGCATTTTGTAATGGCGGACGACGGCGTAAAGCTCCACGCCGTCCATTTCCTTCCCGAAGGCGAGAGCAAGGGCATAGTGGTGTATTACCATGGCAATGGCGGCTGTATGGACCGCTGGGGGCTGGCCGCCAAAGACTTTACCGATAGGGGCTACGAAGTGTTTATGACCGACTACCGGGGCTATGGCAAAAGCGGCGGCACCATTACCGGCCAAGCCCAGTTTCTGCGCGATGCGGAACAGTTCTATGAATATGCCATAAAGCTTGCGCCCGACAAGAAAGTAGTGGTTGTCGGCACCTCTATGGGCAGTGGCGTGGCACCGAGTATTGCCGCCAAATACCAGCCCGATGTGTTGATACTCAACACGCCATACAATAGCCTCGCCGATGTTACCCGCCACCATACGCGAGGCATTTTGCCCACTAAGTGGATATTGAAATACCAATTGAGCAACGAAGTGGCGTTGCCGCAATATAAAGGCCCTGTTTATATCCTGCATGGCACTGCCGACCAAACCGTGCCCTACGCCAGTGCCCAAAAGCTATCCACATACCGCCCCCATAATACCACCTTTATCACCGTACCCGATGGCGGCCACTCCTTGGGCGAACACCCTATGTATTTGGATATGCTGGATAAGGCGTTAAGGTGAGAATGTAGATTTTTATGATTTCCGTATCGTGGCAGCTTCTCTTCCGGAACAGGAACTTAGCTCCCACGGGATAAGAAGAATGGTTGGAGCTAAGTTGCGAGACACGGAAATAATTTTCGCATCAGAATTTGCGCAAAGATTATTCCTGAGATTCAAAACAATGATTACACAATTTTTTCTTTTCAAAGGCGGGAGAGTTTGTATCAATGGTATTCTTACAGTGTTTGCATCTTATTCCTTCGCCGACTTCCAGTAAGAATCTATTAAAAAAATCATCTTCTAAAGATATTCTTCTTACCTTTCTTAAGTCGTCAATAGTGTTTAACTCTATATCTTCAACAGAGTTGGTGTCAAATGAATTTTTTGTAATTTCCATTGAATTGTAACTGCCATAGTCAACAGAATAAACGTTATATACCGTACCCTTTATGTCTTGGTGAGAGTAATTTTCTTTGCGAAGATGAAGCACACGTAAATCTAATAGATCCTGAAAAGCTTTTATTTCTGTATACTTTTGAGGTACTAAAAAATGGCTTGATTTTTTCAAAACCACAATATCTGAAAGAATAAGACTTAAAAGCTTGTGTGCTACAAAATTCTTTTCTACTTGATCTTTTTTATCAGTATTGTACCAAGTTCTGCATGCTGCTCTAACATTTCGTACTGAAATTCTTTTTTGAGCAGGCGTATGATTAATAGTAAAATTGTCGTAGCTACTAATAAATATATTTAAAAAATCTCTAGGTATTCCTGCTGTAGCAATCAAAATTTCATTCATGGCCTGAGGAGCAAGGAAAATGCCCAGAATATTATGTTCTGAAACTGGAAATAGTTCAGGGTTTATTGTGTTTAAGTGATTTATGAGTAATTTGTTAAAAAAACTCTTTGTCGGAAATTTATTTATTTCATATATGTACCTGTTGTCTAAGTGAAAACCAAAAATATCTGCTCCCTCCTCTAAGCCGATAATATTAGTACTTCTTAGTTGCAGATTTGTTCTATGTGGGATTGCTGCTATCTTTACAGTAACCTCTGCACTTATGATTACTCGTTTTAACAATGCGGCCAAATAGGGCTGACTTTCAAAACTTACTTCGGAAAATTCGTCCAGTAGTAATGTTATTTGTAATCCTGGAATTATGTCAGAAAATCCTTTCAATAGATTATGTAAATCCGAAACAGATATATATTTAATGTTTTTGTCCTCACTGTTTTCTTTGGATTGTTTATCTCTTGCTATCTGTAAATCGGAAGAGGTAGTACTTAAACCTTGAGATGTTTTAAGGGAACTAATAGTTTCACTGGAAAAACCATAAGTACCAATTTTTTTAATTTCACTCCCATCGTTGATTTGGAAATTAAACTCTGTAAGCAAGTTGTTCAATTGGCTTTTAATCTTAGCATAAGTATTATCTGAGCTGAAGAAATATTCATCAGAATGTATGTATTGAAGATTGTCAGTTATTTGTTTTATGATTTCTTCTACTAAATTTTTTAAAATCAGTAAACAATACTCTACTAAATTTTCTTCTGTTTCTTCAATGATTGGGATTATCTTGCTAAGATCACAGTATATACCAATATTTTTATTGGAATTGAAATTATCAATTAATCTCTCCCGTATTGCGAAGAGCAAATGGGTTTTCCCTGTTCCCCTTCTACCAAATACCACTTGATTAGAAGTATTGGTAAACTTATCAATTAAATCAGGCTCAGCGTATGTCTCAATGGCATTGAGCGATCTATTTCTTTCCGCCCTAATAATGTTACGCAGCCTTTCTATGCTTATTTTTACATTATTATCCAACAATCCAAATTCCATAAGCCATGAAAGTTTTTTTAGGTGTAACTTGAGTTCAAATATCAACATTTATTTCAGCAACTTTATATTGAGACGCATAAGAAGGATAGGTTTTTAAACTTATGCTGTATTATGATTTTTGAGGTGCTAAAGTCAACAATTTACATTCCAACACTCGGGTATCTTAGCACTTTGCCGCAACGGCCAATATGATGCCGCTCAGCGCAAGCTGTATGCCGACAACGCCCGTAGCCTGGAACCCGAACACTCTGATTGGCCCGTGACCGAAGGCTTGGAAGCCGTTATCGAGAAAGGCAACCAATGGAGCGCATTGGTAAAGGAATTTCATGGTAGCGAAGTAAGCGAACCCGTTGTGGCAAGCAACTTCTTTTCGGTAGCCCTTACCATTGATACCACTTACACTAACGGCCAACGGGTGAAGATGGAAGAAATTTGCGTGTACCAAGCGGAGAACGGCAAAATCGTGTTAGAGTAGTTCTTTTATTGATTTCCCAAACAGAAAACCCCGCCGTTTTTATACAGCGGGGTTTTGCGGTATTATGTCTCAATTTTGCGC
>CAYYZT010000119.1:1154-8885 GCA_964476015.1 uncultured Chitinophaga sp. | reverse complement strand
GCCAAACTATCGGGGCCACCACCGTGGAGGGCTACGGCACCATGTACCCCGAGATACGCCAATTGCGCTTGGAGTATCAATACTCCCAAGGCAGCCAGTTTGGGCAATGTTCGGCCATACTCACCAAGCTTTAACGGGCAGCCGTTAGGCCCATCAACGGTTTTAGCGTTTCCTGCGGCACTATCTTCATTTTGAAACGATAAGGCTCTTGGCTGGTTATGGCATCTTGCAGGGGTAGCCGTGCAAAGTCTGTCCCATCCAGTATGGCTACTTCTCCGTTGGGTAATATAGCCAAGAGGGTAGTGTTGGAGTTGGGCTGCACGTAAACTTTGCCCCATTCCAGCATCCCGTAGTTCTGCACGGTGTTCAAGTCGTTGTTGAGGAAATAGACCCTGATTTTGGTAAAGTACGGATTCACCGCATCCTGAAAATCGAAATCGGCCTTGATAGCCAACATAGTACCCTCTTCAATCAGCTTGTCGATGTTATGCAATCCGAGGCTTTCGATGTTAAAGGTGTCCAACAGGTCGGCTTGTGCCTCCAGCCGTTCCTTTTCCTGTATAATATATACGGCCACGCTATCGTATTGCTGCATAGCCAGTTTAAATTGGGCCATGGATGCCTCCAAGTCTGCGCCTTCCAGCACGGGCGTAACCATTACGGTATGTTCGCGGGCAACCCCTTTCCCTGCATAGGTTTCTTGCCGTTGCTTCATTTCCAGTTTGTAGAGGTTGCGCTCCGGGTCGTGCTTAACAATCTTCATTTTATCCCAAGTAACGCTAAAAGCCCAAAGGTTTTGCTGGAACCCCGGGTTCTCTTCGGGCACCAACCGCCAGCGGGTGTTTTTAAAAAACGCTAAATCCGGATTGGAATAGTAGTTTGCGTCTAGGTCTATCACAATATCGTTCGCATTCGTTTGTGGGTCGATGGGCTTGGGGGGCAAGGGTTGCAGTGCCGCCAATGCTTCCAGCTTGGCTAGGTTGGTATCCAGTTGTGGCAAGCCGTTTTCTTGCCAGTTAAGCTCGCCGCCAAACTCGTAGACGTTGTACCCATCGGTAGGCCGGTAGGCCGCCAACGATACGCCAACCGTTTTGCCCGATGCCAATGCCAAGGGCTCGTTTTGTTGCCAAACCGTAAGCTCGAACATACCGCCAGACATTAAAGCTTGCCCCGTGGTTATATCGCCCATCGGTATGCCCGCCCTAAAAATGTCGTAAGGGTTGTGGAACTCCCTGTAGTGTGCCGATACCACACCGCTCACGGCATTTCCGTCTCCATCCACCAAAGCATTTGGCGGTATGCGCACCATCGAACCTGTTTTGTACGCAATCAACACGCCGTTTTCCGCCCTAAAAGAAATGGTGTCGAAAGCGATGTCCAACGCTTTGAGGGGTGGTTGCACGCCGCTTGGGTGATACAATACCAGTAAGTACCAAACGATGGGTACTATTACGATGCTCGCTATCCCGCCAGATAGTGCCAGCATCTTGTGTTTTGTTATTGACATAGGTTGATGGTTTGCAGTTGGGTAATGGGATTAACGCCGAGCCAAAGCAGAAGCTTTCTCGGTAATGGGTGTGCCGTAGCAATGCAAGTATCCATTGTAATCACTGATAAGGATATCCAGTCGCCCGTCGCAGTCCACATCGGTTAGCAGAGGGGTGGTTTCGGTGCCGTATGGCATTTCAAACTCCCGTAGGCGCACCAAACTTTTCCAGTCCACCAACGTAACGGTTCCTCTTTGCCCGAAGAATACCAACTGTGGCGAGCCGAGGGCCAATAAATCCAATAGCAAAGGGGCCGCCGTAATGGTGTGGCCATAATAATAGCTTTTGTTTTCGTGCAATTTGCCACCGCGCACGGCACCGTTTACAATGTTTACGGCAAATACGCTATCATAACTGGCCAGTACCATTTCATGGCCGATAATGGTAGGCTGGTAGCTGGGTTGCACGCCCAGAGGGCGGCTTTTGAAAACGATATTGCCATCTGCATCCACACAAGTAAGCCGTTGCATCCAACTATTGCCCTCTTTGGCCTGCACCATTAGGTAGAAGCGGGGTTTGCCGCCCACATGGGCAACAACGGGCGACATGGAGCGATATCCATCATGCTTCACGCGCCACAGCAGCTTACCATTTAATCCGTCTAGGGCATACATATATCCGTCGCGGGCCAAGGCCACCACGTCCAAGTTGCCGTCTTGGTTCAAATCGGCTTGCAAGGGCGCATCCATAAATCCATAGCCATCCCTAAACCAATCGCCTACTTTAAAGGTGTACCGGTTCTGTGTTTTCTTCCAGCCGTTAAAGTCTTTTATCTTAAAACTCCATAAGTACTTGCCCGTCAACCCGTCCAAAGCGGCAATTTCGCCGCTTTCGGTAGCGAAAATGGCATCCTTCTGCCCATCCTTGTTGATGTCGGACAACAACGGTGCTGTTTCCACGTCGCCCGATACGGGTACCGTCCATGCCTTCTCCCCAGTAGTATAGTAGCAGTTGAACTCGTCATTGTCGCTGCCGAAATATAGGCGGCTGCCATCTACGGCCACGCCGTTTACGTCCATATCGCCGAAGTTTTCGTAGGCCATGTGGCGCACCTGTTTTCCGGTGCGGGCATCCAGTATATATACGCCGTTGCCCGCATCCAAGGCATAATCCCTATGGTGTTGCCCGTTGGAGCCGAGTATGATTTGGCCAGAGTAATGGATGATATTGGTACGGTAGGTAGCCAGCCCTATGTTTGTCTTCCACTTGGGCTTTAACAAATCGGTAATGGGCGATGTCACCGGCCCGGCCGCCAGTAGCGGCAAAAGGAGGGCTATCGCCATGATGGTACATGCCGTTCGCATAGCTGTTGCGTTTTGGTTGGGTCAGTAAATGAAGGGGCGGGGTAGGGAAGGCCCTTGTGGCCAGTTGCGCTATAATAACAGGGCAAGGCAATGCTATATTGTGTATATCTGCAAAATACCTATGGATAGGTATGAGCGGTAGTGGTTGATTTTCAAAGGATAAGAATTAAGCTGAAGTGTGCTTGATATGCTTGTTTTTCGTTAAATTGTTAATACTTTTATAGGACCGGATTTCCCAAAAAAACTTTCACTTTTCCCTGGAGGGGATACTATATGAAACACCACATCAAACTACTGATTCTTACTATCGTGTTTGGCTTTGCTATGGCCCCGGCAGTTATGGCGCAAGACAAGAACGTGGCCAAGGCCGAAGAATACCTTAACAAGGGCGCGGCTAGCACCAATGCCACCGAAAAGCGCGAGCTAATAGACAAGGCCATTGAGTATTACACCAAGGCGGGTATGGGCAAGGAAATGTTCGAGCCTATCGGCGATGCTTTGGTAGCTACCAAAGACTATACCGGTGCCGCACGTTATTACACCCGTGGCACCACCGAAGTTAAAAAGGCGGGCAACACCAAAATTGGCGATGCGCTGGTAGAAGATGCCGAGGCCGCTGCCGACGACAAGGAAAAGGCCAAGCATATTAAGAGTGCCATATCTTATTACAACAAGTCAGACAACCCGAAAGCAGGGTTTAAGAAAATTGGCGACATTTATTACAAGCAAGGCCCTGCCAAGTATGATGCGGCGTTGGGTTATTATATACAAGGCCAAGTTTACGATATGGTGAAAACCATTGCCGACGAATACAAATCAAAAGGCAACGATACCCTGGCCGCCCAAACATACGAGAAAATGGATAATGCCGACGGCTACAATGCCGCCGGAAAAATCTATGAAGATGCGGGCGAGTATAGCAAAGCGTATATCGCTTACGAAAAAGCCGGAAACATGGACGGCCTGTTGCGCTACGCCAACCGCCTGTTTTCCATCGGTAACGTGGAAGAGGGAGTACCGCAATACCAAAAAATTGCCGCCATTTACGAAACCAAGCAAGACAAGGCCGGCATGGCCAAGTTGGCCGAGTCGGCTTCCAAATACGGACAATACCAACTGGCTGCTGACCTGTACATGAAAATAAACGATTTCAAGAAAGCCGAAATGGCCTTGGTGTACCAAGACCTTATCAGCTTCAACATCGAAGGTGCCATAGACCACGCCACCAAAGCCGAAGAGCCATCATTGGTGAGCGCTATCAAGGCCAATAAGGCTTCTTTGGATGCCATTGCCAAAATTGGCAACGATTTTGACCTTATCCGTCAAAACGAGCCTAGCGTTATCAAACAGTATGACAATAACAAAAACTTGTCGCTTAGTGCTGATGACATGCAGAGCTTGAAAGGCTACTATACGGCCTATAAGTCGAAAATTGCCGACCAAACCTACCTGCTGGCCACCCACTATGCCAAGCTGAGCCACCCGGTGCTGAAAGAGGTAATTCGTACCAAATTTCAAGGTTACGGCGCGGTGCGCAACATTTTAGATGGAAACTTGGTGAAGAAGAAAGAAAAGGCTTCAGTAAAAACTGAAGATACTTTCTTGTAAGCCATCTTACATAGGAACAAAAAGAACGGGCGGCCAACTGGTCGCCCGTTTTTTTTACTTTACCCATTCACAGGCAATTTTGAATTTTCAATCTTAAATTTTGAATTAGAAACTACTCCTCGAACAGTAATACAAACTGTCCTTCAAACGGATCTAGGTGCGATTTCAGTTCATCGATAAAAGCAGGGCCTTGGGCAGCGTAATACGGCAAGAAATTATCCACCCGCTCCATCAAGTTCCCATTAGGGAATAGCTTGGCTTTTAAGCCGCGAATCTGGTTTACGGCCGTTTCTTGGTTGCGTTTCTCCGCCCTCAAAAGTTTGGTCTCCAATACTTCCAAAGCTTTTAGCTGCCCTTGTTTAGAGCCTTCTACAGAGGAGGCCAGTGTAGGGTCTACCGCCTTGGCCTTTTCCAATATCGCGTTAAAGATGCGTTCCGTATCGGCACGCTCCTCGGCCAGTTCCAGCGTTTGGCTGGTATGCTCCTTTACGTATTGCTTTATCAGGGCTTCTTCTTCTACAAAAAGATGCTCTTTCGGCAGTTCCAGTTTTTGCAGTTTTTTACAGGCATTCTTATCCAAAATGGCGGCAATGCTGCGCAATACCAACATCGGATAATTCACTCCGTAATGCTCAAAAATACTCCGCAGCTCCAGCCAATAAGCTACCTCGCCTCCGCCGCCCACGTAGGCTAGGTTGGGCAAAATGGTTTCTTGCAGCAGCGGCCGCAAGAAAACGTTCGGGCTAAAGTTTTCAGGGTGTTGCTCAATCTCGGCAAGCAGCTCGTCCTTGGTGAAAAGCTTGTGCCCCAACGCTTCGTATTTGCCGCTTTCGTTCAGTACTATTCTGTCCCTACGGCCGGGGCTGAGGTAAAACATATTGATTTCGCGGGGGCTGGCTTGCAGCTTATAGTTGCATTGGTTAATGCTTTCGATGGTGCTATTTATCAGGCCCGTAACGCGGTTGTTCAGTATCTCGTCTTGTATAACGGGTTTGAAGATTTCCTTGTAAGCTTTCCGGTCTTGGTCCACTACTACCACGCCGTATTTGCCAAACAGTTCGTTCGCCAGCCATAGGGTCGATTTGCCAAGCGTTTCGTGCCCGTACGCTTGGCGCAACAGGGCCAGAAGTTCTGGCGCATGGGGCAAGCCGCCCAGCTTTTCTTCGATATGGTTAACAAGGGCATCCATCCCTTTCGTATCCATCCGGCCAACGGGGCCACCTGCGGGGTGCTCCCAAACCAGCTTCTCGCCGAAAAGGTGGATGTGGTTGATTTCCTCGAAATCGTGGTCTTCGCTCCCGATCCAATATACGGGCACGAAGTTGTGCTGCGGGTACCGCTTGCGCAGTTGCTCCGCAATGTTGATGGTGCTCAATATCTTGTTCACGAAAAACAAAAAGCCGCCGAAAATATTGGGCTGGTGCGCTGTGGTGATGGTGAACGTATTGTCGTCGGCCAGCAGTTTGATGTTTTCCCGCACGGCATCGCCAATACCGATTCCGTGATATTGCTGCTTCAGCTCGCTAACCAGCACCTCACGGTGGAGGACGTTTTGTTTTTTGTCGGCTATTACCTGTTCAAAACTTTCCAGGTTTACCTTGTATTTGTAAAACCCGTTTAGGCACGGCATGTAATTCAAATAATCCTGTATAAAGCGCGATAGCACGCCGGTGGTAGGGTAGGGAAGGGTGGTTTTCTTCATGGTCGTTGGTCCACAGTCCACAGACCACGGTCCACGGACAAAAAGGTTAGGGTATTTCTTGAAACAGTTTTTGCCATTAATCGTTTCCAGAAACTGCTGCAAAATAGGTAAAAAGTAAGTTTAAGATTGAACGGACTTGTTAAGAAAAGTAAAGAACCTAAGCTATATGTAAATTGGATGTAGGTTCATTAACCTCTTTGGAGTAAACCGCCTTGTTTAAATGTCCAAAGGCATATAGTGTGTCTTGATACTCACATCTTGATACTATATTTGCAAACATGACCGACACTGCCGAAAAAAGAAGGCGACAAGCCAAACTGCTACGGATATTTAGAAAAATACACCGCACCACAGGTGCATTGCTATTCGTGTTTTTCTTTTTTGTGGCGGTAACGGGTTTGTTGCTAGGGTGGAAAAAGCACAGCGGCGGCACCATTTTGCCAAAGTCTTATCAAGGCACATCTACCAACCTCGCCGATTGGTTGCCTATCGATAGCCTACACACCATTGCCTGCCGCATACTGCACGATTCGGTTTCGGCAGATTTGAAACTGGACTTGGAGCGTATTGATGCCCGGCCCGAAAAAGGGATGGTGAAGTTTGTGTTCATCGACCATTTTTGGGGCATACAATTGGATGGGGCCACTGGCGAACTGCTGCATATAGAGCGCCGCCGCAGCGATTTTATCGAAAACATACACGACGGCTCCATTCTCGATTATTATTTCGATACCGATAAAGAGCAAATAAAGCTGGTGTACACCTCGGTTATGGGCTTGGCCTTGTTGGTGTTTACCATCACAGGTTTCTGGCTATGGTATGGGCCCAAGCGTATGCGTGGCTAACTGGGTGCGGTGAGGGCACATTAACCTGAAAAATATAGCCTTAATTTGGCAAGAGCGGTATGCTTTGCTTTAAGCTCAAACCACTTCCCCAAACAAATCGAACTCCGTGGCATCGGTAATGCGCACTTGGGCAAAGTCGCCGATGCGCACGAAGTATTTGCTGGCATCTACCAGCACCTCGTTGTCCACCTCTGGGCTGTCGAACTCCGTACGGCCCACAAAATATTGTCCTTCTTTACGGTCAAACAATACTTTATAGGTGTTGCCGATGCGGGTTTGGTTGATGTCGTAAGAGATGGATTCCTGCACATCCATCAAGCGGGCGGCGCGTTCTTGTTTTACTTCGTCTGGAATGTCGTCAGGGAAATCGTAAGCACCCGTGTTTTCCTCATGGGAATAAGTGAACACACCCAAACGGTCCAGCTTCTGCTCTTCCACAAATTTCACCATGTCCTCAAAGTCCTCTTCCGTTTCGCCGGGGAAGCCCACGAGCATGGTAGTGCGGATGGCAATACCCGGCACCTCGCGGCGGATGGTGGCAATCAGTTCGGCGGTTTCCTTTTGGGTAATGCCACGCTTCATGCGCTTGAGGATATTGTCGTTGGCGTGTTGCAGCGGTATGTCGAGGTATTTGCAAATATTGGCGCGTTCGCGCATTACGGGCAATATCTCCGTAGGGAATTTGTGCGGATAGGCATAGTGAAGGCGTATCCACTCAATACCGG
>CAYYZT010000119.1:495-1144 GCA_964476015.1 uncultured Chitinophaga sp. | reverse complement strand
ATACCGGGCACATCGCTCAAAGCTTCCAGCAACTCCTTCAGCCTACGTTCTTTATAAAGGTCGAGGCCATAATAGGTTAGCTCCTGCGCGATGATCATTATTTCCTTTACGCCATTGCGCACAAGGTTCTTGGCCTCCGTTACCAATTCCTCAATCGGCCTCGAAACGTGCGTGCCGCGCATGAGCGGTATGGCGCAAAAAGTGCATTTGCGGCTACAGCCCTCGCTTATTTTTAGGTAAGCGTAGTGCGTGTCGGTAGTCAATACCCGCTCGCCAATCAAGTCGTGG
The DNA here is from genome assembly GCA_964476015.1 of uncultured Chitinophaga sp. Lineage (GTDB taxonomy): Bacteria > Bacteroidota > Bacteroidia > Chitinophagales > CAIOSU01 > CAIOSU01. The sequence continues at coordinate 856 of CAYYZT010000119.1, read as the reverse complement.
CGGTAGTCGGCGTTCAGTTTGCTCAACAGGGAAGGCAATTCCATGGTACCGAAAAAGGCATCCACTTCGGGTATTTCTTCTTCCAGAGAGTCTTTATAGCGTTGGCTCAGGCAGCCGGTAACGTATAGCTTATCAATCTCGCCGTTCGTTTTGGCATCGGCATACTGCAATATGGTGTTGATGGACTCTTCCTTGGCCCTATCAATAAAGCCACAGGTATTCACGATAATGATGTTGCGGTCGCCGTCATTGCTTTGGTGCGCCACGTCGATATCGTTGCCCCGCAATTGGGCCATCATCACTTCGCTATCCACTAGGTTTTTGCTACACCCTAGCGTGATTACGTTTACTTTGTTCTTTC
>CAYYZT010000119.1:0-485 GCA_964476015.1 uncultured Chitinophaga sp. | reverse complement strand
AGAGGGAATCAACAAACTCGTAGCGGTTGAACAGTTGTAGGTGCTCTTTCTGTTCCCCCACGCCGATATATTTCACGGGGATGTTGAACTGGTCCACTATCCCTATTATCACGCCGCCTTTGGCGGTGCCGTCCAGTTTGGTTACAGCCAGGGCGTTTACCTCCGTAGCGGCACTAAACTGCTTGCACTGCTCAATGGCGTTTTGGCCCGTGCTGGCATCCAATACCAACAGCACCTCGTGCGGGGCATCGGGTATCAGTTTTTGCATCACGCGGCGTATCTTGCTCAGCTCGTTCATCAGGTTCACCTTGTTGTGCAGGCGGCCCGCGGTGTCAATGATAATTACATCGGCACCTTCCTTTATACCTTGTTGCACGGCCTCGAAAGCCACGGCTGCCGGGTCGGCACCCATGCCTTTTTGCACTATGGGCACTTCCACGCGCTGGCTCCAGATAATCAACTGGTCCACCGCTGCGGCGCGGAAC
>CAYYZT010000118.1:7947-8994 GCA_964476015.1 uncultured Chitinophaga sp. | reverse complement strand
GATATGGGAATGTGGTCGGTATTGCTGTTCGTGCTGTTGGGCACCATACTCACCATCATCATCCAATCGTCCAACGCCACCTCCGCCATTACCTTTATACTCCTCAGCCACGGCTGGATTGGCTTCCCCCTTGCGGCGGCCATGGTTTTGGGGCAAAACATTGGCACCACCGTTACGGCCAACATAGCTGCTACGGATGGCAACGTACACGCCAAGCGGGCCGCACGCTTCCATTCGCTGTTCAACCTAATCGGGGTGTTTTGGATGCTGCTGCTGTTCAACCAATACGTGGCTTTGGTGGGCAGCCTGTCCCAATCGTGGGGCTTTACGCAGGTGCTGGCCTTGGCATTGTTCCATTCCAGTTTCAACATCATAAACGTGGTGGTGCTGGTGTGGTTTGTGCCGCAACTGGAAAGGCTGCTGATAAAGATACAAGCCGCCAAAGGCCAGTTGGACGAGGAGTTTCGCCTACGCTACATCAGTGCTGGCCTAATGTCCACCCCCGAACTGTCGCTTACCGAGGCCAAGAAGGAATTGCAGGTTTTCGGCAAAATTGTGGACAAGATGGGCTTTAGCTTTTCCGCGCTGCTGTTTGAAAAACCCAAAGACCCGCAAATCATCATCGCCAAGATAAAACGGCGCGAGGAAATAACGGACAAGCTGGAACTGGAACTGGGTACCTACCTTACCAAAGTATCCGAATCGGACCTAAGCCACCAAGCATCTGAAAGGGTGCGGGAGTTTTTGGCCATGGCCAACGACTTGGAGCGCGTGGCCGACATTTATTACATGATGACCAAGAACTACCTGCGCATGACCAAGCAGGAGGTGCGCCTGCCCGAGGACAGCATGCAAGAGTTGAAAGAAATGCTGGACTTGGTGTACAGCAGCATTAAGCTGATGCGCAAAAACATGGAACTGGAGCGCGACGAGATAGTGCTTAAAGAGGTGTACCAGTTGGAAAGCGAAGCCAAATCGTTGCGCAAAAAGCTGGTAAAGAACCACTACGACCGCTTGGAACGCAATGCCTATACCTCCATATCGGGC
>CAYYZT010000118.1:7447-7937 GCA_964476015.1 uncultured Chitinophaga sp. | reverse complement strand
CGTTATATACATGGATTACGTGGTACGCGCAGAGCGCATAGTGGCACATGTGGTGAACGTAAACGAAAGCCTGGCGGGGCTGAAGTAAAACCCTACTTTAGATTAATCTCATATTGCTTACGCTGAAGGTCGGGTTCAGAGGCACTTTTCCAATCCTCGCCCTCCCATTCAACTATTAATCCATTACCCGAAAAATAGCAGCACTGTATGCAAGCAACGGGAATGGCGGAAGGGCATAAATTGCTTTCCTTGATTGCCATCCGCTCATCGGTAACAAAATTCTCTACCATAAGAAAGGTAGTGTCCACGTCATTTTTACCATGGGCGTAAGCAATCAAGTTTCTTTCAGAATTTAGCGCAACTGGTTGGGAATACATTTTTTCCAAACCGCTCTCCAGCAAAAGTACTACCACATAGGAGCAAGAGGTACCGCAGCCTTGAGAAAACAAGATGGCATGCTCATTATGCCCTAAATAATTTAAGGTTCCGT
>CAYYZT010000118.1:6708-7437 GCA_964476015.1 uncultured Chitinophaga sp. | reverse complement strand
ACCCAATACCGGATAATCTTTCTTCGACATAAATTTCTTGCCGTTGGCCCTGTACCATTCAATTTTATAAGTACTCCCAGCGGAATCTTTACTTCCAGAAAAAATAAAATCGTAACCGATAGAGTCTGGCAATGGCACACGCGGCAAGTGGCTATACCAAGTGCAGCTATCTACTCCATTTAGAGCCATTCCGTTTGTCTGGGCATTCTCCTTTGTTGGGTGCTCAGTGTTATACCGGCATGCTGATATTGCCCATATTAAAAATATACCCACAAAAACTATTCTCATCCGCTCCATAAATTTACTGTTATCCTTTGGTCAATATCCACAAATATGGGCAGTTTCCCAATACACTATTTCCTATTTCATAGCGGGAAGTTTACCTTTGTTCATACAAAACGATTAAACTTTGAAAGGAATCATTCTCGCAGGCGGTTCGGGCACCCGGCTCTATCCCATTACCTACGCCATCAGCAAGCAGATAATGCCCATTTACGACAAGCCGATGATATACTATCCGCTGTCGGTGCTGATGTTGGCCGGTATCAAGGAAATACTCATCATTTCTACCCCGCAGGACCTGCCCAATTTCGAGAAGCTTTTTGGCAACGGCCACCAATACGGGTTGGACATACAATACCAAGTACAGGAAGTGCCCAACGGGCTGGCACAGGCTTTCGTACTGGGCGAGAAATTTATCGGGAACGACCATGTAGCCTTGATATTGGG
>CAYYZT010000118.1:0-6698 GCA_964476015.1 uncultured Chitinophaga sp. | reverse complement strand
GGTTTGGGCAAATTCTTGGGTGAGTTTACCAATCCTGAAGGCGGTGTTATCTTCGCCTACCACGTAAGCGACCCGGAAAGGTACGGCGTGGTAGAGTTCGACAAAGATTTCAATGCGCTCTCCATCGAAGAAAAACCCACCCGGCCTAAGTCAAATTATGCCGTACCGGGCCTTTACTTCTACGACAACAGCGTGGTGGAAATAGCCAAGAACCTGAAACCCAGCCCGCGCGGCGAATACGAGATAACCGACGTGAACAAGGAATACCTGCGCCAAAACAAGCTGAAAGTAGGCATTTTGGACCGCGGAACGGCTTGGTTGGACACCGGCACTTTCGACTCGCTGATGCAAGCATCGCAGTTCGTGCAGGTTATAGAGGCCCGCCAAGGCCAAAAAATAGGCTGCATAGAAGAAATTGCCTACAAAAAGGGATTTATTGACCGTGCCCAATTTGAAAAACTGGCCGAACCGCTGCGTAAAAGCGGCTACGGCGAATATTTGCTCAACGTACTCAACCAATAATTACCATGCCCAAAATCTTGGTTACCGGTGGCGCCGGGTTTATTGCCAGCAGCCTTGCCGATAAATTGATAGAAGACCCCGAGAATTTCGTGGTGATAGTGGACAACCTGCTTACCGGCAAACTGGGCCGCTTGCCCAAAAAAGATAAACCCAACTGGCGTTTCATTAAGTGCGACGTGAACGACATCAACGATATTACGCCCGTAATGGTGTCGTATTCGTTCGATTACGTGTTCCACTATGCCGCCGTGGTGGGCGTGCAGCGCACGCTGGAAAACCCGGTAATGGTGCTGAACGACATCGACGGCATCAAAAACATTTTGAGCCTGAGCAAAAACACGGGCGTGCGCCGGGTGTTTTACGCTTCCTCATCGGAAGTGTACGGCGAGCCCACCACCCTGCCCCAAAACGAGTACACCACGCCGCTAAACAGCCGCTTGCCCTACGCCGTGGTAAAAAACATAGGCGAGGCATTTTGCAAGAGCTATAAGCTGGAGTACGACTTGGATTATACCATCTACCGTTTCTTCAACACCTACGGCCCCAAGCAGAGCACCGACTTCGTGATGTCGCGCTTCATCAACATGGCCCTCAAGGGCAAAGACATTACCGTGTACGGCGACGGCCTACAGAGCCGTACCTTCTGCTACGTGGACGATAACATTAACGCTACCACGGCCTGCCTTTTCAAGGATATGTACCTCAACGATATTGTGAACATTGGTAGCGATGTCGAGGTTTCGGTGCTTGAACTGGCCAATACCATTATCCGCTTAACCAATTCCAGCTCAAAAGTGGTACACTTGCCACCGCTGGCCGAGGGCGACATGAAACGCCGCGTGCCAGACATCAGCAAAATGAAAGTGCTGTTGGAGGGCGACATCACGTCGCTGGAAGAGGGCATCAAGAGGGTGATAGAGCTGGGCAAATTCAAATAGCATGGCAAGAGGCTGCCTTGAAATGTAGCGCAAGAATTTTATGAGTGATTTTTGAGCGAGACAAAGCAGCTTTTTGAAGGCATAATGGAATAATTACGGCGAAAAAAGCTAATGTAGTCGCAGCCAAAAAGCACCATAAAAAAAATTGATGAAACATTTAAAGGTGGCCTCTAGAATTCTGGTAACGGGCGGTTGCGGTTATATCGGTTCGCATACTATTGTGGACCTAGTGGAGAACGGTTACGAAGTGATCTGCGCCGACGACCTCTCGCAAGGCAGCACCCAGCGTTTGGATGGCATTGAAGCCATCACTGGCGTTAGGGTAAAAAATTATGCCGTTAACCTAGCGGATAGAACCGCCACGGAAACCATCTTCAAAGAGAACCCCGACATTGCGGGCATCGTACACTTTGCGGCGTTTATGAGCGTACCCGAATCGGTGCAGCAGCCGCTGATGTATTTCGGCAACAACCTTAATTCGCTTATCAACCTGTTGCATTGCGCGCAACAGTATGGCATAAAAAATTTCGTATTCTCTTCTTCGTGCTCCGTGTACGGCCAGCCCGACAAGCTGCCCGTAACCGAGCTTACGCCGCGCAAAGAGGCCGAATCGCCCTACGCCCGCACCAAACAGATGGGCGAGGATATCATCCGCGATTTTATTGTGGCCAATCCGAGCCACAACGCTTCGTTGCTACGCTACTTTAATCCCATCGGCGCGCACCCATCGGGCCAATTGGGGGAGTATGCCACCTTTAAGCCCAACAACCTTGCCCCGCTGATTACGGATACGGCCTTGGGCAAGCGCGAATCGTTGAACGTGTACGGCAACGACTACCCCACGCGAGACGGCACTTGCGTAAGGGACTACATCCACGTATCCGACATTGGGCACGCCCACACCTTGGCCGTGAAACGCTTATTGGAGGGCAAGGCCGAAGAGCCGGCGGAGGTGTTCAACCGCGGCAGCGGCGAAGGCTCCACGGTGGTGGAGGTTATCAATGCCTTTGAGCAATCAACGGGCGTAAAGTTGAAGTGGCAGTTTGCCCCCCGCCGCCCCGGCGACGTAGTAGCCGTATATGCCGACCGCACCAAGGCCACCCAAAAACTGGGCTGGACCCCTCGCTACTCCTTAAACGACATGATGCAGACCGCTTGGAAATGGGCGTTGCACTTGAGCAATGAGTTAGGCGGAAGGTAAGGCCTGCGTTGATGTACTAATGTACCAATATGCTGATGTGCTAATGAGGTACGATGCGGTTTATGGTTTGATGTTTTTGTGAAAACCTATCTGGCACAAGTAAATACCTGTGCCAGTTACAGGGATAATGTAGTTTTTACTTTACTAAATATTGGAAAATGAAAAGGGTGGTCTTCCTTATATTGGTATTGTGTTTTACCCATTTGTTGTATTCGCAGAACAAAACAGTGGAGCTTGATAGCTCAAACCGTTATCTCTCCAGAATAAACTTGGTTTATGGATGTTTGGATTACGACCCCGTTGGGCCGGACTACCAATATGTGCAAGACTCAATGCTAAGGGACTTTTTCCACCAGATTGAAAAGAATGGATTTTACGACATGAAAAATCAAGATACCACCAAGGTATTGATTGATTTGTTGCAAAGGGTTAAAGACGACTCCACAAAACTTTGCCTGTTGCCATATTACAGGATTCTCGACCCCAAGGCGAATGAAATTTATAGGACAAGCTGCTATGTATCCCCAATGGTATATCCCTTGAATTGCTATTGCGACGAAATGCCCGCTAGGTATGTTTTCCTGTTCTATATTCACCTTTCACGGGTAGTACCAATCAAGTTAAGCGAAAAGGAGAGTATCGTAAAGTTCGATTTATGCAAGGATGGGGCCTGCGCTCCCCGCTCACTGAACCAAGAAGATTACGCCAAACTTTACGCGTTATACCTCCAATGGCTGCAACAAAATGACAGTAAGCTAACCAACCCATTACGCAAAAGTGGGTATTACTGGAACGTGGAAATTGCAAAAGTCTCCAAAACAGATCATAGGGATGATACGGAGCAATGGAAGAAGAATTACTATAAACACTCCGGCAAAACACGGAAAGTAAAAGCCGAATAATCGGTTAGACACGGGGTATCGGCGAAGCCCTAAGCACGCAACCCAAGATTTAATCAGACGGGTAATAGGACGTTATGTGGCGAGCTGGAAGCTCGCAGTTATGTTATCCTCGTTGGAAACGAGGACAAGACGACAACTCGTCCGCGCTTCCAGCGCGGATGTGGGTAATTCTGAGCCTTCGGCTCTCCTCACATTAAAACCCTAAATCCGGCCACTACGCAATTTTGGTGCTGTTTCTCAAGCCGCCGGCACCAGCACCTGTATATTGGTGCCCACGCCGGGGCTGGAATTCATATCTATTACACCGTTTATCAGTTCTACCCTCGAATAAATATTCTTCCACCCGATGCCCCGGCTTTGCTTGATTAGCTGTAGGTCGAGTCCTTGGCCGTCGTCTTTGATGCTTACCTCCAATTGGTCTTTGTTGCGGGCAATGTTCACTATAATTTCGTTGGCCTTGGAGTGTTTGATGGCGTTGTTGAGCACCTCCTGTACCACACGGTAAAGGGTTATCTCCACGGCCTCGTCCAAGCGGTGTTCCATGCCGTCAATATCCAGCCGAACGGTTAGTTTGCCCGCTTGGTTTATTTTGTTCACCTGTTCTCGCAGGGCTGCCACCAAGCCGAGCCGTATCAAGGCACTCGGCATCATGTTGTGCGAAACGTTGCGCACCTCCTGCACCGATTCGTCAATCAGTTCCAACGCGTTTACCCAAATGCGCTCGGTTTCGTGGTCGGCGGTATCAATGCTGTCTTCCAGCGCGCTCACGTTCAGCCGTGCCGTGGAGAGCAGTTGGCCCAATCCGTCGTGCAGGTCTTGGGCAATGCGCTTGCGCTCTTGCTCCTGTGCATCTATTACCGCCTTAAACCTCGCTTTCTGCGCCTTGGCCAAGGCTTCTTGCAGTTCCACCTTTTGTTTCAATCGGATACCACGCAAAATGAGGCCGCCCAATACCAATAAGGCCAGCAAGATGCCCCCGAATGCGATAAGCTGCCAACGGTTTACCTCCTGTTGGCGGGCTACTTCCGTTTGGCTCAACAGCAGGGCCTGTTCTTTCTGTTCGGTTTCGTATTCCGTCATCAGTTCGGCAATGCGTCCGTTGGTCTCAAAGTTGACGATGCTGTCGTTGGCCGCTTCGTACCGTTTGCGGGCCTCGTAGGCCAGCTTGTATTCGCCTTGCGAAGCGTACAGCTCAGAAAGCGACAGGTTTACATCGCGCAGCAAAGTATTCAGCCCTTCTTCCTCGGCCAGCGGCAAAGCTTCCAAGTATAGGCTTTTGGCGTCACTGCCCCGGTCGGTTGCCAACAGCAAATCCCCTTTACCGCCCAAGGCCATGCCCAAGCCGTATTTATCGCCAATCTCGCGGTACAAGGCTATGGCCAAATCGTAATACTCCTCCGCCTTGTCCCATTCGCTTTGCTTGGCGTATATGGAAGCAATGGTAGTATAACTGGCGGCAATGCCCCGCTCGTAGTTGATTCCTTGCTTTATGTCCAGCGATTTATAAGAGTAGTCCAACGCTTCGCCGTATCGGCCCAACTCTTTATAAACCAATGAAATATTGTTGTACACCGTGGCGATGCCGTTGGGTTGCATTTTGTGGCTGTATTTCAACGCTTCGAAATAATACTCCAGCGTTTTATCGTAGTTCTCCTGCTCGTGGTAAATAGAGCCGATGTTTACGTACAGGTTGGCGAGCTGCTTGGTGTCTTTTACCGCTTCCAGATAAGGCTGTGCGGTAAGGTAGCGTTCAATGGCTTTTTTCAAATGGCCCCTATCGGCTGCTACGTTGCCCAGGTCGATATACGCTTTCCCGAGGCCCAAGGTATCGTCTATTTCCTTGCGTATGGCTATGGCCTTTAGTTGGTACCACTCCGCCGAATCCATATTGCTTTTGTAGTAGGCCAAAACGCCCAACAGGCTATATACGTTGCCCTCGCCTTTGCGATAGCCAATTTTACGGCTCTCCTCCATGGCCCGGTTGGCATATCGGGCGGCCGCCCCCATGTCGTTCTTTCTTGATAGAAACCCCGCCAATACCAGGCTATCCACCCGTTCGGGCCCTTCGGGCAAGGAAGCGATTACGGCATCCAAACTATCCATATGGGTAGGTGCTTGGGCCAAAGCGATAATGCCCGTGCCCAACAGGCAACAGAGAAGGAAATATTTCATGGTTCTCACGGCTTAGGAAACAAGTATCACAAAATAACGATAATTATATCCTTCCTAGCAAGATATACGTAGTGTTACTCGCCAGCTACCACTACTTGCTTGGTAGCTATAACACCTTCCTTGCCCGTAACCCGCAACACATAAGTGCCTTGGGACAGCGGCGCAACCGAAAACCCAAATTGGTTGTTGCCGGGCCTTACCGCATCGCGGATAAACGTTTTTACCAACTGCCCATTGAGGTTGTACAAAGCAATCTCTACCCAGTTATCTTTCGGGCTTTCAAAAGCAATATACACCATATCCGATGTGGGGTTGGGGTAGGCGGTTACTTGCACCGGGGCCGGAGACTCTTTAACGCTGGTAATATCCGTGGTATCGGGGCTGGTAAGCTCGGCTACCCAAGTATGGTTGGGGTATCGGCCGCCGGGGCCGCCGCTGGCATAGTACTCGCCATAAAAGCCCGTAATCCATACCGTTCCGGCTTGGTCGTATTTGCGCTGATTGCCACTGTAGTCGCCCCAGCGTTGTTTGTTCCCGCCAATTACGGTTACGCGGGCCGTACCTTGCTTTACAGAGAGCCTATCAGAGTACTGGCCCGTGTTTCCGTTAAAAAACACTGCCGAAACCCCAGCAAAGGTATCTTCGGAGCAATGGTTGAAACTGATGATGGCCTCGTCATCGTACCTAGCTTTGCCCGTATAGCTGATGGCCGGGTAGCCGAAGTTGAGCGAATGGTCGCCAATGATATGCCCCGTACAAGGAAAGCCGCTTTCCCAAGTAACGATGCGGCCGTGGTAAACGCCGCATCGGGCACTGTCGGGCAATATGGTGTTGCCCACAAAATATATCACCCCTTCCTCTATATAGCCATCCAGCACGCGACAATCGTTGGTTTGCAACAGCATGTTGCTCGGCTGGCGGGCATCCGGCGGCACGCCGTAAGGTATGTTGGATTTGGTAACG
>CAYYZT010000117.1:7949-9134 GCA_964476015.1 uncultured Chitinophaga sp. | reverse complement strand
TCCACCCGCGATGGCGATATCTGGAAAGTAGTGTTTACCAACTTCGTGGGCAGCTCGGCCGGCAAATACGTGTTCTACAAAGAACAGTTGTTGGAAGCCGACACCCTGAACCAAGTAGGCATCTTTGAAAATGAGTCTTTGGCCGCTACCATGGTGGTATATCCTAACCCAACAAATGGCCAAAACGTAACCGTGGTGTACAACATCGTTAACCAAACCGAGGCTACCACACTGAGCGTGTACGACCTTGCGGGCCGACAAGTGTATGCCGCCGAACTGGGCACCACCGTGGGCTTGCAGCAGCACATTTTACCAACCGAAGTACTGAACACTGGCATGTATATCGTAACTTTAACGGCGAATGGACAACAGTCCCAACAAAAATTAATTGTTAGGTAAAAACATTTTTTGATCGTCCGAATCCTGCTTTCGCTACCCAAAAAGTAGTCGAAAGCAGGACTTCGCCTTAAATTACACCCTCCAACCCATGAACCTGAAAATGAAAGTAGCCGTATTGGTCGGCTGTGTTTGTGTACTGTTTTTGGCCTCTTGCAACGGCAGCCAACCTACCGAAACCCAACCAACCCCTGCCGCCACTACCGGCCCGCTAGACCCGAGCCGCATTATATCCCTTTCCGGGGCCATTTCCGAAACACTGAGCCTGCTGGGGTTGGAGAAAAACATTGTAGGCGTTGACGTAACCAGCACCTACCCCGAAAGCCTGTTGAAAGTGGCCAAAGTAGGCATCAACCGCGAGGTATCGCCCGAGGCCGTGATGGCCCAAAACCCCACTTTGGTACTGGGCCGCACCGGCGGTGTGAAGCCAGAGCTTATCGAACAGCTTAATTCGGCGAACGTAAGGCTTGTTTTATTGGACCACGAATACTCGGTTGAAGGGGCCAAAACATTGATTTCGCAACTTTCCGACACGCTCGGCATGGGCGACAAGAAAGATGCCATCATACAACAAATAGATAACGATTTGGCCGCTTTGAGCCTGCCAGCAAACAAACCCAAAGTACTCTTCATCTATGCCCGCGGCGCAGGCACCCTAATGGTAGCCGGCGACAAAACCGCCGTGGATGCGATGATAAAACTGGCCGGTGGCGAAAACGCGGTGAGCGGTTTTGAAGAGTACAAGCCACTTACCCCTGAAGCCTTGGTAACCGCCAACCCCGATGTGAT
>CAYYZT010000117.1:2000-7939 GCA_964476015.1 uncultured Chitinophaga sp. | reverse complement strand
GGAAAGCTTGGGCGGTGTTGACGGCTTGCTGGCCATACAAGGTATGCAACAAACCACAGCCGGAAAAAACAAGGCCGTAATAGAAATGGAAGGCCAATACCTAAGCGGCTTTGGCCCACGCACGGGCAAAGCCATAGTAGAACTTGCCGAGCGATTGAAACAGGCCCAAACCGTAGCCACTAAATAACCCAACTTTTGAAACCCCGCCCGCAGATACTCATTGCCATACTGATAGCAGCACTGGTGCTAGCCTGTGTAATTGCAGCAGGCGTTGGGGCGGTATCCGTGTCGCCGGGGCAGGTGCTGGGCATTATTGCCAAATCCGTGGGCTTGGGCAGCGGCGGCGATTTTACTTCGCAGCAAGAATCCGTTATTGTCGGCATCAGGCTGCCACGGGTAGTAATGGGGGCCCTTATCGGCAGCGGGCTGGCTATTGCCGGGGCCGCGCTTCAAGGGCTTTTCCGCAACCCGTTGGCCGATCCGGGCATCATCGGGGTTTCTTCCGGTGCCTCGTTGGCGGCCGTGTCTGTTATCGTTGTCGGTACTAGCTGGGCGGGCGGCATTTCGGGCTGGTTGGGCGTGTACACTTTGCCGGCCTTTAGCTTCTTGGGGGCTTTTGTGGCAACCATTACCGTGTATCGCTTGGCCCAATTCAACGGCAAAACATTGGTGAGCACGCTGCTTTTGGCGGGCATAGCCATCAATGCCATTGCACAGTCGCTTACCGGGCTGTTCGTGTTTTTTGCCAACGAGGGCCAGTTGCGCACCGTTACTTTTTGGATGCTGGGCAGCATGGGCGGCGCCACTTGGAGCCAAGTAGCGGGCATTGCACCGTTCATAGGCGTAGCCTTGGTGGGGCTGCCGTTTATGGCCAAGGCTTTGAACACGTTTGCCTTGGGCGAGAACAATGCGGCTTTCCTCGGCATCAAAACCGAACAAGCCAAGCGTTTGATTATCATATTGGCGGCTTTGGCCGTGGGCGCATCGGTAGCCGTATCGGGCATCATCGGCTTTGTAGGCTTGGTGGTGCCGCACATCATACGCATGATGATTGGGCCAGACCACCGCTACCTTCTAGTAAGTTCGGCCCTGCTGGGGGGCTTTTTGATGGTACTGTCAGATTTGTTTGCCCGTACCATCTTCTCCCCCGCAGAGTTGCCCATCGGTATTGTTACGGCCATTATAGGCGCGCCGGTGTTTTTGTATATTTTGATGAAGGAACGGTCCAAACTCCATCTGTTTTAAATGCTGCAAGCGCACAACATATCATACCGGATAAAACAGGCGGAGATACTGCACGACATCAGTTTCAATGCCTCGCCCGGCGAATTGCTTGCCGTGTTGGGTGCCAACGGGGCGGGCAAATCTACCCTGTTGAAACTGCTTACCGCCGAGGTGCCGCTGCAAGCGGGTTATATCGGCATCCAACAAAAAAGCATAGCCAACTGGAGTGCCAAAGAACTGGCCAAATTCCGCGCCGTGCTCACGCAGCAAAGCTCGCTTTCGCTGCCTTTTACCGTGGAAGAAGTAGTAATGATGGGCCGCTACCCGCACTTTGAGCGGCAAGAGCAGCAACTGGACCACTCCATTGTGCTTAACGCCCTTCACAAAACGGGCATCGAGCACTTGGCCAAGCGCGACTACCTTACCTTATCCGGCGGCGAACAGCAGCGCACGCATTTGGCAAGGGTGTTTGCACAGATATGGTTTACGGAGGTTCACGAAACGCGCTATCTGTTTATGGACGAGCCCATCAATAGCCTCGACGTGCAACACCAGCACCGCACGCTACAGTTGGCCAACGAGTTTAAAGATGCCGGAAACGTGGTAGTGGCCGTGCTGCACGATGTAAACCTAGCCGCCCAATATGCCGACAAGATACTCTTGCTGAAAAGGGGCAAGGTGCTGGCTTGGGGCACGGTGGATGAGGTGCTGACGGCTCCCCTGCTCTCGGAGTGCTACAACTACCCCGTACACGTGGAGCGGCACCCGCATTTGGATTGCCCCGTGGTTTTCTTCGGGGGCACCACACCGGACAGCGGAGCGAAAATAAGGATGATACCCATGCAAGGCGGCAAAGCCTCGCCCAACATTTCCCAAACAATGAAATAAGACAACACTACGATGGATACCCAAATATTGACCTTGAAAGAACGCTGGGCCGAGCTGCAACAACAAAACCCGCATTTGCGCATCCGCAACGCGGCAAGCATGTTGGGCGTTAGCGAAGCGGAATTGCTGGCCACCCAAATAGGCGAAACGGTAACGTTGCTAAAAAGCGAGTTTATAAACATCCTTGGCGAAATAGAGTCCCTTGGCAAAGTAATGGCCCTTACCCGCAACAATACCGTGGTACACGAGCGCAAAGGCATTTACCTAAATCCATCGTTGGACAACCCGCACGTGGGCCTGTTTGTGGGCGAGGACATCGATTTGCGTATTTTCCTAAAACCTTGGGCATTCGCGTTTGGCGTTACCGAAGGCACTGAAGACAAACCACGCCATAGCCTACAATTCTTCGCCATTGACGGCGAGGCCATCCACAAAATATACCTTACCCCTGCCAGCAACTTGGATGCCTTCCAAGCACTGGTGGCCAAGTATGCCGCCGATAGCCAGAACGCTACCCTAAACGTGCAGCCGTTTGTAGAAACGGAAGACAACCTGCCCGATAGCGAAATTGACGTGGCCGGTTTCCGCGAAGGCTGGGTAAAGCTGGAAGACACGCACCACTTCTTCGGACTATTGAAAAAATTCAAGGTTAACCGTACGCAAGCGTTGCGTTTGGCCCCCGAAGGCGATTATGCCGTAAAAGTGGACAACAACTCGCTGCGCAACTTGGTTACCGCCGCCGCCGAGCAACAAATCCCCATCATGGTGTTTGTGGGCAACAAGGGCATGATACAGATACATACCGGCCCTGTAAAACGCCTGATGGACCACGAAGGTTGGTTCAACGTATTGGACCCCGACTTTAACCTACACGTAAAAGAAGCCGACATTGTGGAAAGCTGGATAGTGCGCAAGCCTACCACCGATGGCGTGGTAACGGCCCTGGAATGCTTTGATGCCGCCGGCAAACAAGTGGTACAGGTATTCGGCAAGCGCAAACCAGGCATACCCGAACTGGAAGAGTGGCGCGCAATAGCCAAAACGGCGGTAACCGCTTTATAAGCCATCGGCATACACCTTAGTTATGTGCAACTACAAAGTACTCCATAACAACCAGCACGGCTACGTGGTGCGCTGCGGTAGCTGTGGCTATGTGCAAGTAGCCTTTGGCACCACCTGCATGGCCCTTACCCTCAGCCAGTTTGGGAAATTTAGGCAATTGGTAGCCAAATGCGGGGAAATGCAAGGCACAGAGGCGGCATGTGCCACTTCCAAATGCATCCATATACCCACGCCCGCCAAGGCGATGACCATGGTATGTACCGTGCGCGAGTTGCAACAGTTGACAGAGCTGCTGGAACACGCCGATGCCTGCCTACAGGTAGAACAGCTTTTGGCCTTACCCAACACTTGAGGCTTGCAATATAAACTTCCAAAACCGTACACGTTGCATAAATAAACCGATGAAAAACCTCACGTATCTACTACTCGTTATTATCGCCCTTCTTTCTGCTTCTTGCATAAAAGAGGATGACCCGGTGAAACGCCCGGAGCCGGGCGATACCACTACACATGCGGTGGTGATGGGTTCCAACTATCAAAACCAGATATGGTTTGATCTGGGCACGGAAACCATCGTAAAAACCGGCCTGCGCATGGATTGGGATATAGCCTTGGACAGCGATGCGGGCGAAAACCATATTTACGTGAACGCTTCGCGCCTGATGAAAGCAGCCAAATCGACACAAAGCTTCGACCAAACTACTTCCGCCAACGGGCTCACGTTTTTGGCCGATTATAATACCCTTAACCCCGATAGCTTGGCTTTTAGCGGTTGGCAGGTAAACGACGTGTACGTGGTAGATTTAGGCTATAACGAAGCGGGCAATGGGCTAGGCAACATAAAATTGCAGATAACCGCCTTTGTGGATGGCGTGTTGTCTTTTCGCTATGCGCCGTTAACGGGCGGAACAACTATCGAAGGCCAAATGACCAAAAACAGTGACTTTAACTCCGTGTCGTACTCGCTTCTCAATCATAGTGCGTTGATAGTGGAGCCGCCTAAAACCGATTGGGATTTAGTGTTTACCCAATACACGTACATTTTTTATGAGCCGGGCTATACCCCATACTTGGTTACAGGCGTGCTGGGCAACTCCAACGGCGTTGAGGTAGCGATTGACAAAACCAAGGATTTTGCCGCCATTACGTATGATGACGTGGCCACCTACACCTTTAGCAGCCTGCCCGATGTAATTGGATATGATTGGAAAGCCTATAACTTCGATCTTGCCAGCTACACCATCTACTCCAACATCAACTATATTGTAAAAGACGTGGCCGGTGTTTATTACAAGCTCCATTTTATCGATTTCTACGACGATAATGGATTGAAGGGCGCACCAAAGTTTGAGATGCAGCGGTTGTAGTTTTAGAGGCTATTTTGAAATGTAGCCTCTAAGTTACTTCTTTACTTTTACCTTAACCCTGGGTATAACTATTTTCCTGCCCAAGTATTCAAATTCCAACCTTTCGAAGCTTGCCTCGCCGGGGAAGGTTGGCTTTACCACTATGGTTTCCGAATAAAACCAAGCAGTGGTTTTGTCCTCATGGCGCATAGTTTTGGCAGTACTGTTCTGTATGGTGTGTATCGCGAGGTTTGTTAATCGCATACGGCTCAAAATTTTTTTGGCAGGGAAATTTGAGATGATGGTAAGATGTAGCGTATCGCCCACCGTACCTTTCTTTCCTAGTATAACCGTTACTTGCGGCTCAACGCCCGCACCCCATTTAAACTCCGGCAAGTCGGTATCAGTGTGCTTACAATTCACCCTATCCCCTTTGTCATCGGGCATACTGTCATTCCACGTTAAAGTATCGGTAGCTATCCAAAAACCTTCCATGCGGCATATCGTGTCGCTATTAGCTATCATATAACCATCCGGCACCTTGAAATGGATAGAATCAATCACCATGCAAAAAGAATAGGTCATTAATTTTTGTCCATTCTGCATCGTAGTACGCATGCTCTTGGTTCCCGATTCCAAACTGGGGACTTTTTCCAGATGGAAGGTGCCCTCTTTGCTCCCAACATAATAGCTGGCCACTACTTGCCCCTCCACGTTGCTAACATAAAACTCTAGGCTGCATTCGGGTTTTTGCTGTGCAAATAACGCCAAAGCAGAAAACAATACCCCTAGGAAGAATAACATCCGTTTCATTATGCCCGTTTTTTGCTAAAACAACAAAGCCCCGCCAACCGGCAGGGCTTTGTTGTACAGACCCTTGTATTTTTTCTATTAGAAGTAGCTCATGCGGCGTGGGCTGAGGTACTTGTCTTTTTTGCCGAACTCGTAGCTCAACATAATCTCGTGCGAACCGCTTTGGTATGCACCGATGTCGCTCAAGGTATGGTCGTAGGCATAGCCCAAACGAAGACCTTTCACAAACATATACTCTATCATACCCAACACGGCCACCGGCTCTTGGAACGACGAGCGGAAAGAGGCACCAATCCACAAAGCTTCCTTAAACAACAAGCTCACGTTGTAATCACCTTGGAACGGCGCATTGTCAACATACTTGAACAAGAACGACGGGCGTAGTTTCAGGTTTTCGGTAAGTTTTACAATGGCACCACCGGTAAAGAAATAGTGGCGGTACATGCGGGCGGTAAGGTCGGTGCCCGAAAGCTTCACCTTGTCGCGGGTACTGGCGTTCAGCATATGCGGAACGGAAGCACCTACATAAAACTTATCGTTGTAGTAGTAAACGCCCGCACCAAAGTTAGGACTGAAAACGTTTTGCGAGTTGCCCGAAAAAGCAGG
>CAYYZT010000117.1:0-1990 GCA_964476015.1 uncultured Chitinophaga sp. | reverse complement strand
GCAGGATCTCCGCCTGTGGTAGAGTTTATCTCGCTCCAACGATGGCGGTAATTGTTGAATTGGGCATTCAAACCAAAAGCCAATTTACCGGCCCATTTGCCTTTGCCTACTGGCAAACGGTAAGCATAGCTAGCCGTTACGTTGGTAAGGTTGGTAACGCCGATATTATCGCTGGCCACGGAGAGGCCCAAGCCAACCCGGTCGTTCAACAACGGGGAGTGGGCGGCCAATACGGCGGTGCGCGGTACCCCGTCGCCAAAGCCCGCCCACTGGTGGCGGTACAGTGCCATGATAACTGGCCTTTCGCGGCTACCGGCATACGCAGGGTTCACGGCAAGGCCGTTGAACATGTACATGCTGTATTGCGCGTCTTGCTGGGCTTGTGCCTTTTCAACCCCTGCCCCTATAAAGAGCATTACGATTGCGGAGAAGACTAAAAACTGTTTCATTATCCGAGTTTGGTCTGTTATTCAAATTATTTCTTTGGGTTTGAAACTTAATCCGGAAACTTACGTAACAAAGAGAGAATACCCTCAGTGTGTCCCGTCCGTTCCTGAGACTGGTCAAAAAAAAATTCAAACCTTTCAATCAACTTTCGCGCTACCGCCGCCTTTGTTAATGGCTGCATACTTAACGCGCATTTGTATGCTTTTATGGCAATGCCGGGGCTTTTTAAGGCCCCGGCTTTACCCGTTATCTATTATTTGCTGCTACCGCGATGGATTACCACAAAGCCCGTGTAAGGCGGCGTAGTGCCATCGTTTATTTCCAGTACATAGAAGTAAGTACCGTCTGGCAGGGCCTCGCCATCTTGGTTTTGGCCTTTCCAGTCGTTATTGTACGGTTGTGCCTCGTACACAGTGTTGCCCCAACGGTTGAAGATGATCAACTTGTTGTTCGGGAATTGGGTGATGTCCACAATCTCGAAGTTGTCGTTGATACCGTCACCATCAGGCGAGAAGCCGTTCGGGATGGATACGTTCGGACGCTCCGGCAACACAGTGATGATAACCCAAGCACTGTCGCACAAAGAAGGTATACCATCGTCGCAGATTACGTACATAAAGCTGTCCACACCGATGAAGCCACCATCTGGGGTATAAGTGATGGTACCGTCAGCGTTCGGTACAGCAGTACCGTGCGTTGGAGGCGTTACCACACCCGTTACGTTGATGTCGTCGCCATCCGGGTCACTATCGTTGCCCAATACAGGTATGTCGATAGGATTGCCGTTGGTAGTGGTTACGGTATCGTTCTCGGCAATCGGCGGATGGTTGCAGTTACCTTGCGCTACGGTGTAGGTAGCGGTAAAGTTACAAGCGTTGCCATCGGTTACGGTTACGCTGTAAGTACCATCGGCCAAGTTGTCGATAAAGTCCGTGCGCTCGCCGTTAGACCACAGCACCGTTACGGCACCCGTGCCACCGGTAATGGTGAGCTGGATGCTACCGTTGCTAGAGTCGGCACAAGTTTCGGCAGTTACGTCGGCAGTTACTACCAACTGGGCCGGGTTGGTCAACACAGCGGTTTCCGTAGCGGTACAGCCGTTGGCATCGGTTACGGTTACAGTGTAAGTACCGGCAGGCAAGTTGCTGATGGTAGTTACGTTGCCGCCACCGTTGCTCCAAGCATAGGTGTAAGGAGCCACGCCACCGGTTACAGCCTTGATGCGTACTTGGCCGCTGCTATCGCCAAAGCATACCAAGTTGCTACCGCCCATCAAAATGGTGATTGGGTCTGGCTCGGTAATCTCCACCGTAATAGTGGTGCTAGTGCAGCCGTTGGCATCTACCACGCTCACGGTGTAGGTGCCCGCGCTCAAGCTATCGGCAGTGGCGGTGTTGTCGCCGTTGCTCCATACATAGGTGTAAGGGGCAGTGCCGCCAGTAGCCGTTACGGTAGCCGTAGCATCGGCACCGCCGTTACAGCTTACGGTATCAGCAGAAGCCAATGTCAGAGTAAGCGCAGCAGGCTCGGTGATGCTTACTAC
>CAYYZT010000116.1:5561-9177 GCA_964476015.1 uncultured Chitinophaga sp. | reverse complement strand
GGAGCTAGCTTGGGGCGAGCAACGCATCGTGCTCAAGATTTCCGCGCACCGCCCCAGTTATCCAGACGACCTGAAAAACCGCGCCGCTAGCCTCTATGGCACCAGTGCGCCAGAAGTATTGCTAAAAGATTACAATGCGATAACCACTTGGGCTTCGTTCAATATTTCCTCTTTTATGAAACGGGAGCGCAATTTCCCGAAATGGTTGAACGTGGCAGTGGGTTATGGGGCCAATGGGTTGTACGGGGGCTTCAACAACAAATGGTGCTTGGAGCGCAACGTGGAGTATTGCGACTGCGACCCAGCCTTGCAGGTAGACCGAACGGATATCCGACGATACCCGCAGTTCTACCTGTCGTTGGACGTGGACCTGACCCGTATCAAAACCAAATCAAAAATACTAAAGGGGTTGTTCGGGGTATTCAATATTATCAAAATACCCGCTCCTACCATAGAGTTTAACCCAGTGGACAAGGTGAAGTTCCATCCGTTGTTTTTCTAAGGAGTTATTTGGGTTAACTCAATTCCGTATATTTATCATCATGTCTACTCAACAGGCGAATGAGAAGAAGTTCAAAAAGTGGGAATTGTTATCTGCTGGTCGGTTGTATTGGAGGAGAGTTGAAGGGAACCATGGTTGGTATGCCTTGTATTATAAGGAGGTGGATAGCTATGAAAATACCCTGAGATTTTGGCAAGAAATATATGATGAAACAGGCAAAATAAGGGAAATGCACGAAAAATATCCGATAGACAAGGGACATCAAAAGATAGCACAATGATTACCAAGCAGACAGTAGCTGAAAAAATAAATGATTATCTAACTCACCAAATATCATTAGCTGAGTTAGTAGATTGGTGTGAGTATGTATTGCTTGACGGCGAGATAGCTGATAGCGATGTAGAAATAGTTAGTGAAGTAGCTGCTCGGCTAGGTGTGGCCGACGTGCGAAATTTCGGTCTACTTTGGGAGGAATGTGATAGCTTGCTTCAGAAGCTAGGTTATCAGTTACAAGTGAAAGTTAACAAAGTGGCCTAGAAGAGAAGTCTTGTAATTACCCACTATACCCCCTCAATATTTCCCTTAGGGTTTGCAAGGTATCTGCTTCGGATGCGGGTTTATCTTGCCGCCAGCGGTTGATGCGCGGAAAGCGTAGGGCGATGCCCGATTTATGGCGCGTGCTGGCCTGTATGCCTTCAAACGCTATTTCGAATACCTGTACCGGGTGTACGCTGCGCACCGGCCCGAATTTCTCGATGGTATTGTTTTTTATCCAGCGGTCCATTTGGCGTATTTCCTCGTCGGTAAGCCCGCTATAAGCTTTGGTAAAGGGGATGAGCTGGCCATTGTCCCACACGGCAAAGGTGTAATCGGTATACAGATTGGCGCGGCGGCCGCTGCCCCGCATGGCATAAATAAGTACGGCATCAATGGTGAGTGCATCCACTTTCCATTTCCACCAATCGCCTTTGCGGCGGCCTACCCGGTACGGCGAATCCTTGCGCTTGAGCATGATGCCTTCGGAAAGTAGTTCCCTCGAGCGCATCCTTTCCTTGGCCAATGCTTCCCAAGAGCTGAACTGCACCAGTTCCGAAATCAGCAACCTATCCGTTTTGCTGGAAGCACTGTGTACTACCTGCTCCAATATCTTGCGCCGCTCGGCCATCGGCATCTCGCGGATGTCCTCGCCTTGGTACTCCAATATGTCGTAAGCCAGCAAGATAACGGGCGCATCGGCCAGTATCTTTTTGGTCACGTTTTTTCGCCCGATGCGTGTCTGTAATATCTGGAACGGCAAGGCTTTCCCGTCTTTAAAAGGCAGTATTTCGCCGTCGATTACCGTACCGTCGGGCACAGCATCCTTAAGGGTTAAATACTCCGGGAATTTGTCCGTTACCAGTTCCTCGCCACGGCTCCAGGTAAATACCTGCCCTTTGCGTACGATTACCTGGCCACGGATGCCGTCCCATTTATGTTCGGCAAACCACTCACTGGGTTCGCCCAAAGTTTCAGGTTCTTGTTCCAAGGCATAGGCAAGGAAGAAAGGGTAGGGGTGCGAGGCATCTTCGTTGAGGTCTTCCTCTACTATCAGTTTTTGGTAGGTGGTGCTATCCGGGCTCCAATTGCCCATCAGGCGGTGGGCCAGTTTGTTCTCGTCGGTATTGGTATAGATGGAAAGTGCCCGTACCATCAGCTTTTGCGACAATCCTACCCGAAAACTGCCGCCAATCAATTTGTTGAACACAAACCGCTCCATCATACCCAAATTGGCCCAAGCACTGGTTACCCTTTCGTGCTTTACGGCATCGTCCAGCTTCTCCATGCTGCGTATGTAATCCACCCAATAAGCCAAGCTGCCACTGTCTTCGGTTTCTTGGCCGGGAGCCATGAGGGCAATGGTTTCGCCGAGGTCGCCCACTACGCTGTAGCTTTCCAGGAAAAGCCACTCCGGTATGCCCGCCGCCTGCGCGCCCCATTCGCGCACAAGGCTGCTGCGCACCGCCCGCTTGGGGCGTTTCTCGCTCAGCAAAGCGATGGCCCAGAGCTTGTCCTCGTCGGGTGCTTCCTCGAAGTAGCGCACCAGCGCATCCACCTTTTTCAGTGTTTTGGTGGTTTGGTCCAGTTCGGTAAAGAGTTGGGCAAAGCGTTTCATTCGGTACCCTCCTCTTTTTCTGGGGATATTGCTTCCGCATCAGGAGCCGCAGCCTCGTTTATCTCGCCCAGTTCCCCCTCAAACTGGGTGTGTTCTTCATAAGCCTTATAACCCTGCTCCCGCAACCATCGGGAGAAAGCCTGTGTGTAGCCGTGGGTAGTAATCACGCATTCGGCATCTGTGGCTTTGATGGCCGTGTTCAGGTCGGTCCAATCGGCGTGGTCGCTCAATGCAAAACCCCTGTCTACCGCCCTTCGCCTACGGGCACCACGCAGGCTCATCCATCCGCTGGCAATGCCGGTGCTAAAAGGTCGCAGTTTGTTCATCCACGTACTGCCGTGGGCATTTGGCGGGGCGATGACGAGTCCGCCTGCCCAAGCGGTTTTGGGAGTATCTTTGGTAATGAGGATGGTCTTTTTTAAAGGACAGCATTGCTCGTGTACCACGCGGTTCATGTTTTCCACCGCGCCGTGGGTAAGGATGGGGCCGATGCTCTCGTCAAGGTTCTGCAAGATGCGCTGCGCCTTGCCCAGCGAGTAGCCAAAGATAACGGTGGTTTTGCCTTGTTCGCTGTTTTCCCGCCACCATTGGTTCACCTCGTTAAAAATGTCTTGCTGGGGCCGCCATTGATATATGGGCAGGCCAAAGGTACATTCGGTAATGAATACCCGGCATTTAATCGGCTCAAAGGGTTCGCTGAAGTTGTCGTATTGCAGCTTGTAGTCGCCGCTGGCCACCCACACGTCGCCTTTATACTCCACCCTCACCTGTGCCGAGCCTATTACATGCCCCGCCGGATGCAGGCTAAAAGTAACACCGTTGCGGGTGAAGGTTTCGCCGTACTCTACCGTTTCCACGCTAATATCTTGCCCCAGCCTGGCACGGATGATGGGCGCGGTATGGCGGTGGCACATATAATGCTTCATGCCCCAGCGGGCGTGGTCGCTATGGCCGTGGGTAAT
>CAYYZT010000116.1:3018-5551 GCA_964476015.1 uncultured Chitinophaga sp. | reverse complement strand
GCCCGGTCCACGGGCCGCCACGGGTCGATGTACACATCGGCTTGCGCGCAATAGATGCCTTTGTCGTTGAACTCAAGCAGGGACACGGGGACAATTTAAAATAGAAGGTTCAAGATTGAAAATTGTTGAAATGGATATAGAAAAGTCCGTGCCAAATGTATGGCTTCTTTAAAACCAAATGCCTGTTGGTTTGTTCGTCTTGATATTAATGTCCCCCTGAGCGTAGTCGAAGGGTACTACTTGATACTAAAAACATGCCCCTTTCCATCTTTTGGTTCCGCCGCGATTTGAGGCTGCAAGACAATGCCGCGCTGCATAACGCTTTGCACGGCGAGCATCCCGTGTTGCCGTTGTTTATTTTCGATACCGATATACTAAACGACCTTTCCAAGCAGGATGCCCGGGTGCAGTTCATCCACCAAACCATTGCCGAGCTCAACGAGAAACTGCGGGATAAGGGCACCGCGCTCTTAATAAAGCACGGCAAACCCGAAACCGTTTGGAGAGAACTGCTACACGAATACGACATCAAAACCGTATATGCCAACCGCGACTACGAGCCTTATGCCCGCCAACGGGACAAGGCCATATACGAAATGCTGGAAGCCAAGGGCATCCCTTTTAAAAGCTATAAGGACCATGTGGTTTTTGAGAAGAACGAAGTAGTAAAAGACAATGGGGAGCCGTATGTGGTGTTCACGCCTTATAGCAGGGCTTGGCTGGCCAAGTTGCAGGACAAGGGTTTGGAACCGTACCCCAGCGGCCTGAAATCGAACCATTGGCATCAATGCCCTTGGCAAGAGCCGCCTAGCTTGGCCGATTTGGGCTTTACACCCACGGATATTGATTTTCCCAGTACCACGGTTGCCGATGAGGTATTGGAGCATTACAAACAACGTCGCGATTTCCCTGCCGAACAGGGCACTTCAAGGCTGGGGCTGCACCTGCGTTTTGGCACGGTAAGTATCCGCGCGGTGGCCAAGCGGGCCAAAGAAACCAATGCCACATTTCTCAACGAGCTTATTTGGCGGGAATTTTACCAAGCCATCCTCTGGCATTACCCGAGGGTGGTACACGAATCCTTCCGCAAGGAGTATGATCGCATCCAGTGGCGCAACAACCAAAGGGAGTTTGAGCTATGGTGCGAGGGAAACACTGGCTACCCGATAGTGGATGCGGGCATGCGCGAGTTGAACGCCACGGGCTTTATGCACAACCGGGTGCGCATGGTAGTGGCCAGTTTCCTTACCAAGCACCTGCTGATTGATTGGCGGTGGGGCGAGGCATATTTTGCCGAAAAGCTGCTGGATTACGAACTGGCCAGCAACAACGGCAACTGGCAGTGGGCGGCGGGCACGGGCGTGGATGCCGCCCCGTATTTCCGCGTGTTCAACCCCGCGCTCCAACAGCAGAAATTCGACCCGCAAAGTAAGTATATCAAGCAGTGGGTGCCCGAACTGCACACGCCCGAATACGCCAAACCGATAGTGGACCATGCTTTTGCCCGAAACAGGGCAATTGAAACGTATAAGCGGGGGCTGGTTAAGGATTAGGGTAGAGGGGAACAAAGTCTTGTTTCTGGACGGTATTCGAAGCACATCTTTCCAATAACCGCTTTTCCCTAAATACTCGCTAACTTGTGCCCGCAATGAACCTTTGGCATAACATACTCTTGGCGTGGCGCAACATACGGGGCAATATGCTGCGCTTTGTGCTCACATTTATGATTATCGCCATCGGGCTGTCGGCCATAGTGGGCATTCTTACCGCGGTGGAAAGCATGAAGTATTACTTGGTGAACAACCTCTCCCGCGTGGGCGGCACCAGCTTCACCATCCGCACCAAACGCCCGCAAGACGAGAGCGAGAAGCCTTACCCCGACATTTTGTATAGGGATGCGGCGAGGTTTAAGGATTTGTTCAATGTAGAGGGTGCCCAGGTGTCCATCTCTACCAGTGCCAGCCTAGCCGCCACGGTAAAATACCGATACAAAAAAACCAACCCCAACGTGAGCGTAATGGGGGTGGATGAAAACTATATTACCATTTCGGGCTACGAGTTTCAGTTGGGCCGCAATTTCTCCGTGCAGGAAACGCAGAGCGGTAGCAACATCGTTATTTTGGGGGCCGACGTGGCCAAAAAGCTTTTCTCCAAAGTGGATTCGGCACTCAATAATGTGGTGTCCATCGGTAGCCACCGTTATCAGGTAATCGGGGTGCTGGCGGCCAAGGGCAACAGCATGATGAGCAACGACAACTTGGTGCTGATAACCGAACTAAACGCGCGCCGCAACTTCAACAAAGACAAGCGGCCCTATGTGATTACCGTGGCCATGGACGACCCGGAGCGTATGGACCCGTTAATGGACGAAGCCGCGGGCATGTTCCGCGTGGTGCGCCAATTGCATCCGCTGGAAGACGACGACTTCGAGATGAATCGCAGCGACCGTATTGCGCAGAGTATTATCGAAAACACCCAGTACATCCAATTCGCGGCCTATCTTATCGGCTTTATCACGTTTTTTGGCTCTGGC
>CAYYZT010000116.1:0-3008 GCA_964476015.1 uncultured Chitinophaga sp. | reverse complement strand
GAACGCACGCGCGAAATAGGCATCAACAAAGCCATCGGCGCGCGAAGCGGCCACATCGTTACGCAGTTTTTGGTGGAAACGCTCGTTATCTGCCAAACAGGCGGTGTGGCGGGTATTGTGTTCGGGGTGCTTATCGGCAACGTTATTTCCATTGTGCTCGATGTGGGCTTCATTATGCCTTGGGAATGGATAGGCGGCGGTTTCGTGTTTTGTATGCTCATCGGCTTGGCGGCGGGCATTTACCCTGCCATAAAGGCCTCCAAGCTCGACCCTATCGAGGCGTTGAGGTATGAGTAATGGTTGATTGGTTAATCGGTTAATCAGTTGATTTGTTAATCAGTTAACTGGGGTCGCATTGCGATGCACAGATATACTGATACACCGATATACGGATCAACCGATTAACCAATCAACCCAATACAATACGGTCTAGAATTTGCACTGTGTGGTTCCACACATCTCCACACACTTATGCCGAACCAACATTATCCGTTTATTTTTCGCGCCACGGCCGGGTTGCTTTTTGTTGTATTGATAGTATTGGTGCTCTCTTTCGCATCCGGCGTACTCACGCTTTTGGGTTTTGCCGTATTGTTGAGCTACTTGCTTTATCCGCTGACCAATTGGATGGAGGGGAAGAAAATCCCCAGAGGTGTGGCCAATATTGTGGCTATCGTTTTGTTGCTGGGCGTTATCGTATCCACCGCTTTTATCCTCTATAAACAAGTGGGCCGCATCATGGCCGATTTCCCTTCGTTGAAAGAGCATGCGCTGGCCAATATCAGCCAAATGGAAGCTTATTTGGAAGAGAAGTTGCCCTTTGTACCGCACGATAGAGAAAATTGGCTCACGGAAAGCGTTTCGGGTTTCTTGGCTTCTGGGGAATCGACCTTAAAGAACACGTTTGCGGCCACGGCATCCACGTTGGGAAAGGCTTTTCTGTTGCCGTTTTTTATCTTCTTTATGCTTTATTACCGCGAACGGCTACGGGATTTTATACTGGACATGGTGCCGCCGGAAAAGCATGATTTAACGGACCAAGTATTGCTTAAAATCAGTACCGTTACCACGCGGTATATGGTGGGCATCCTTATCGTAACGGTTATTCTTTCCACGTTGATGTCGTGCGGACTGCTCATTATCGGACTGAAGTATGCCCTGCTGTTGGGAGTGATAGCGGGCCTGTTCAATTTGATTCCCTACTTCGGCACCGTTATCGGCGGTACCATACCGCTGGCTATGTCGCTACTGGTCATGGATTCGCCCAAGTATGCGCTGTTCGTTATCATACTCATCCTGATATTGCAGTTTTTGGAGCATAACATCCTCACGCCCAACATTACGGGCAGCCGGGTGCGGCTCAACCCGTTGTTTACCTTGATAAGCATCCTTAGCGGGGCGTTGCTTTGGGGGCTGGCGGGCATGTTCTTGGCCATCCCGTTCGTGGGTATGTTCAAAATCGTTTGCGAGCACGTGGACCAACTGAAACCAGTGGCCCGCCTTATTGGCACCGACGAAAGTAACGGCCTCGGCGGCAAGGTGCAGGAGATTACGAAGCGGTGGGTGGAGAAACTCCGTGGAAAATAATGTGCCAGTGTGCTTATGGGGCAATGTGCTAATTGTACATAACAAGCACATTAGCACATTCTCAAATCAGCACATTACCCAATCATCTCCAAAAACACATCCTCGTCTATCACTTGTATGGTTGGGATGCTTTGTGCCTTGGTGAGCTTGCTGCCCGCGCCGGGGCCAGCCACTAGGTAGTCGAGGTTTTTGCTTACCCCGCTAATGAGCTTGCCGCCGTTTTGCTCCGCGAGGGCTTGGGCCTCGTCGCGGGTAAACTTGGTAAGCGTACCCGTAAACAGGAAGCTCTTGCCATCTAGTTTATTATTGGCGGGCACTACCTCTTCCAGCTTGGTCTCGATGTTCACGCCGAGTTGTTGCAGCTCGGTAAGCAGTTGTATGTTGGCTTCGGTATGGAAGAAGTCGTACACGCTCTCGGCCACTTTCGGGCCGATGTCTTCCAGTTCCATCAACTGTTCCTGTGTCCAGTTTTGGTACTCCAGTGCCGATTTCACTTTCTTGGCAAGCACCTTGGCCGTGGTAGTGCCTATATGGCGGATGCCCAAAGCGGTAAGCAGTTTCCACAAGGGTTGGCTCTTACTGGCCTCTATGCCGTGTTTTAGGTTGTTTACGCTGCGCTCTTTCCAGCCTTCCAGTTGCAGTATCTTATCGTAATCCAGCTTATAGATGTCGGGTATTTGGGTAATGATGTCCTTGGCCATAAAACGCTTCACAATGTCTTTGCCCAAACCCTCGATATCCATGGCACTCTTGCTCACAAAGTGGATGATGCGCTCTTCTTGCTGCACGGGACACTCCACGTTCACGCAACGCCAAATGGCCTCGCCTTCGGGTTTTACCAACGGGGCATCGCAACAAGGGCATTCGCGTGGGAAGGGAATGGGCTGTTCGTTGCCCGTACGGGCGGTGGTTACCACCCCGGCTATATACGGTATCACGTCTCCGGCACGCTCTACCAATACGGTATCGCCCAGCTTAATGTCTTTTTCCAGTATAAAATCCTCGTTGTGCAGGGAGATGGAGCCGATGGTAACGCCCGCCAGTGGTACGGGCGTAATTTTGGCCACTGGGGTAACGGCCCCCGTGCGCCCCACTTGAAACTCCACCCGCTCCAATACGCTCTGGGCTTGGCGGGCCTTGAATTTAAACGCGATGGCCCAGCGCGGGTGGTGGCTTGTGCTGCCCGTTTGCTGCTGTTTGCGGTAGTTGTTTAGCTTTACCACCATGCCGTCTATTTCGATAGGGTAGGAGTTGCGTTTATCTTCCCAAGTAGCGCAATGCTCCACTACTTGGTTGATGGAGGCGTATTTGCCGATGTCCTTCACCGGGGTGTTGAAGCCCAGTTTGTACAGTATCTCGATACTTTCGTAGTGCGATTGGATGCCGCTGCCGAGCACGTTGTTGCCGTCTTTGTCCACCGC
>CAYYZT010000115.1:0-9187 GCA_964476015.1 uncultured Chitinophaga sp. | reverse complement strand
GGCCGAGGAGTACTGAAGTTACTCCTCCCGCCTGTCACCCTGAGCAAGAGTCGAATGGGTCAGGGAGAGGTTGGGAGGGGGAACAGCCGCAAGATGACAAAGGGTTGGGTTTTGCTGGCTTAAGCCAAACGGAAACCAACGAAAGCTCTTCGCCTGCATCTTCGTCTCCGTCTACGTCTTCAAATGCCGTTAATACGGCAAATATTGAGGCATACCCACATAATATTGATACATTTTTACCGGAAAATAGCGCAAACGTGCGCGAAAATGCCGCAAAAAAACCGCAAAAACCGGATGTGCTGTTCGCCGACTGCCCGTATTGCGATTTTGCCGTATTCGAGGCCGCTTTCCAAGGCACCGACTACGCCCACTGCGACCTGCGCTACTACCACGAGCGGGCCAAGAACTGGAGTGCCAGCACCGGTGCCAAAAAGCGCGACTGGATAGCCACCGTGCGAAACTTTATGCTGGGCGATGCCAGCGACAACAAACTGAAACTGAAACCCGGAACCGTACACCATGCAACAACCGCCCATAACCGCCCCGCAAAGCCCTGGGCAGCCTAAAACGCCCGCCCCGGAACAGTTTGAGGCCATGGTGGCCGCCGAGCGCGACACCGCCCTCGCCAACCTACGGGCCGAGTACGCCGAAAAGGCCGCTGCCGTTCGCTTTCGGACGGAGCAGTTGCAGGCCGAGTACCGCCTCATGGGCCAGATAGCCACGCTCAACAACCGCCCCGCCGAACTAACGCCGGACTTGTGCCTCGATTTCGAGCGGCAGCTCTCCAACCTCGGCCACGACACGCTTTTCGGGTCCGTAATGCTGGGCACCTACGCCCGCCGCTACGGCGAAAAGCTCATCATGGGCATGGTGTGCGAAACCATACAGTACTACACCAAAGCCCTCAAAAGCGCCCACCGTATGGACGACGTGGAAATCATGCAACTGGCCGCCGAGCTCATCATCCGCCACCGGGAGCTGAAGTACCTAGAACTCGTCTACGTGCTGC
Source organism: uncultured Chitinophaga sp. (assembly GCA_964476015.1). Taxonomy (GTDB): domain Bacteria; phylum Bacteroidota; class Bacteroidia; order Chitinophagales; family CAIOSU01; genus CAIOSU01. The sequence continues at coordinate 8,178 of CAYYZT010000115.1, read as the reverse complement.
ACAACGGCACCCGGGGCCGCTACGGGCGCAACTACAACCGCATCGACCAAGAAGTGATTTGGGGCTGGTTCAACCAATACTACGCCGAGAGCGCGGCCTGGCTCGAAACCAAGCGCATCAACGAACGCCCCGAAAGCACCAACCCCATCCTCACCGACCCGGCCGAACGGAGGCTCAAGGAACTGGAAAAGAAGTTGAGGGCGCAACAGGAGGTGTATAGGCGGGTGGTGGGGAATGGTTGATTGGTTAATCGGTTGATCAGTGTAAAATTGGATATGTGGGAAGACGGAATGATGCGCTGCTGCAGCTCCTCCCCCTTTTTCAGGGGGAGGCTGGGAGGGGTCGGTGGGAACTGAGGTGAAGCCCAAATTATCTGCCGCATCACACTACCTGCGTGTCATTCCGTAGGGAACTTCCAGCGGAAAAGCGTTTGCAAGGCAAGGTGCGGAAAGGTTGGCCATGGAGTCACATCACTGCCGACAATCCGAATCAGCACATCGGTGCTAGAGGGTTTTGCAGGATGACAGAAAGAATTGGATTTATAATGAAACTTTTTGGCGTGAGGTGGACGTATAACTACATTCAGCTCTTTACTGTTGTAATAACTGTTCTATGCTTCTTTCCCAATTATCATAATGATAGATTCTTTTTTTTGATAGCCTTTCCTTAATAATTTGTTGCTTATCCATAGGAAGAATGGACTCATATTTTGCATAATCAATTACATAAGTTGCGTTCTGATTGTACATAGATTCTAATAGCACAATATTTTTGTTTGGGAATCCAAATACAATGTAACCAAAAAAACCTCTAGGCCCTTTACCAATAATTTCGGGCGAATAACTTTTTATTTTGAATAGACGCTTTTGAAAAGCTTTCGCAATATCATCATTCTTTAATATTCGCCTAGCACCATCAACAAGATGGTCTACATCTTCATCCTCAAATGTACCCTTAGGCAATATATCAAAAGTGAAATCTTTGTTGAATGCTAATGCAGGCTCTAAGTTTTTAGTGTATATCTCAAAAGCCCCAAATATCTCCAAAAAGAGATTGATGGCATGGGTATTTTTTATATTTAAATTGCCATCCACTGAATTGTAGGTGAGCAAAGGGGAGATAAGCAAATTTTGAGCATGTACATTCGTTGCAGTACTAAAGCCCACATTAAACTTATGTTGAAGTTCTTTTACGTATACATGAAAAATACGAACGTAGTCTACCTTTGTTCCTTTTTTTGTAGTATACCTAATTTGTACACTCTTTTCAGTTTTCTCTTCTGGCATTTTACGTACAAATTTTCCATTAACATTTACTTTAGTTACAGGGCCTCTGTTCTTAGGTATTAGAGATAAATCGTTTTGAAAAACCTTGGGTAAACCATAAGCTGCAATCAAAGCAGCCTTAGCGACTTCTTCATATCCAAGCGCGACATAAAATTCGTCCCCCTCGTTTAAGAGTTGCGACAGATAGCGTTCTGATTTTAGAATCCTCTTGGCCATGCAATTAATTTTATAGGTTTATAGATAAAGCGAAATCAAAAATACTAATATCGTTATCACAAAATCAAGTATAGAGGTAAAAATTATTCAACAATTATGCGCCTCGTTTGTGGGTAATAACTTTAGGATTAGGGAACTTTTTTAAAGCATGCTTAAAAGACCATTTGAACATCCTTGTTAGAGAGACTCGGAAAACAATACTAGCTTTGTTAGAATCATTCTTCCAGAGCTAAACCTATAAGTTGATTTAATGAAAATTGTCAGTATCTTTGGGGCGAAATTGTTTGCGTTTCATTTTAAGGGTGAGGCAAACGATGAGTTCAACAGGGTGCTGGATGAGTGGAACGACCCCGACTGGATAATATGGTTTTTGAAAGAGAATGCTGGGGACTTACCTCCGGGTAAGGACATAGAAGATTTTGCCAACGAGATTATGGAGGCCGCCACCCAATTGGACGAAACAATCTGGCATTTGAGTACGGATAAAGGTAAGAGCTTGGATGGATTTTTCAAGCCTTTGAGTAACAACGAGTACAGAGCGGATGTGGAGCTATCTTTGAAAAAAGGCCGCGAAACGTATCTGCGGATATACGCCATCAAAATTGAAAGCAATTGCTATGTGGTAACGGGTGGAGCCATCAAGCTAACCTTAAGGATGGAGGAACGGACCCATACGGCACAAGAATTGATAAAGCTGGACAGGGGCAGGGCCTTTTTGAAGGAAAATGGGGTGTTTGATGCAGAATCCTTTTTTGAGTTTTTAAACGAAGAGCAATGACCAATAAAGAAAAGTTTTTGGCACTGGTTTCGGGGCAGAGCGATGCCATGGAAAGAATCAGGTGGAGAAGGGAAAACAGGGTGTGGCTTCAAAAGTCGCAATTAATAGCCCTACACATTCTTCTTGCCTTGGACAGCCAACGGCTTACCCAAAAGCAGTTGGCTGAGCAACTCAACGTTTCACCGCAGCAAGTGAGCAAATGGGTTAAAGGCCAAGAGAATTTTACCATCGAAACGATTGCCAAGATTGAGAATGCGCTTGGCTTGAGCCTCGTGCGTTGTGGCGCATCGGAAGATAAATATAGCCGTACGGCACCCAAGGGCATGGCATTGAGTATAGCTACCCATAGCAAAACAAAGCGAGAATATCCCGTAAACAGGACATTGGGCACGGCCGTTTCCTCAAAAGCAGGAAAGGAACACTTTAAAGGACTTTACAAAGCTGCATAAATGCGGTCTATTTCATTTACACTGGCAAGTATCCATACGGAGCAATTTGCTACGATTGACAAGCCAATACCCACCGAAACTGAAAGCAAGGTAGATTTTGGTTTGCAGATAGCTTTTGGCCTCAATTCGGATGAACGGTTTGTAGCATGTTTTTTAGACGTGACATACAAATTAGAAGGCAAACTGATTATCATTTTAAAAACGAGAACGGAGTTTTTGATAGATGAAAAGTCATGGCAAAGTCTTTTCAGCAATGACAAAATTGTTTTGCCCAAGGGCTTTATGCTTCATCTGGGAGTTATATCCGTAGGCACTGCCCGGGGCATATTGCACGCCAAAACGGAACACACCCCATATAATCAATTTATCCTGCCTACTGTGAATCTCGAAGAAATCATCAAAGAGGATGAAGTATTTGAGCCGAAAGTTTCGAAATAGTTATTATCTTTACACCCAACACGCCCACCTCGCTTCCCGTAAGAACAGCGCATTTTGGTGGGCTTTTGCTTTTTGTGCCATTCTGAACCAATACCACCCCTTTCCCCCTCCACCCTACCGCAAAAAGCCTTAAATTCGCCACTTCTTTTAAGCCAAAAACATTGAAGTAAACCATGCCAGTAAACGAGCAGCAATTAGTGAAAGGGCTTACGATTAAGGCCGAGATTACCCCTGAGTTCGAAACCATCCTCACGCCGCAGGCTCTGGAGTTTGTGGCCAAGCTGCACCGCAGTTTCAACGGCCGCCGCAAGGAGCTGCTGGCAGCCCGCCAAGCCCGCCAAGCGCGTTTGGATGCTGGCGAAATGCCGGATTTCTTGCCGGAGACCAAGCACATCCGCGAGGGAGACTGGACGGTGGCACCGCTGCCTGCCGACTTGCTTGACCGCCGCGTGGAGATTACCGGCCCCGTTGACCGCAAGATGATCATCAACGCCCTCAACTCGGGCGCGAAGATGTTTATGGCCGACTTTGAGGACAGCAACTCGCCCAACTGGAGCAACAACCTAAACGGCCAAATAAACCTGCGCGACGCCATACGCCGCACCATTTCGTACACCAACCCGGAGAACGGCAAGAGCTATAAACTGAACGACCAAGTGGCTACCTTGCTGGTGCGCCCGCGCGGCTGGCACTTGCTGGAAAAGCAGGTGGAGATTGACGGCGAGCCGGTTTCGGGCGGACTGTTCGATTTTGGCCTGTACTTCTTCCACAATGCCAAGGAACTGATTGCCCGCGGCAGCGGCCCGTATTTTTACCTGCCCAAAATGGAGAGCCACTTGGAGGCGCGCCTGTGGAACGATGCCTTCGTGCTGGCCCAAAACGAGCTGGGCATACCGCAGGGCACCATCAAGGCCACGGTGCTGGTGGAAACCATCCTCGCCACGTTTGAGCTGCACGAGATTTTGTGGGAACTGAAAGAGCACTCTTGCGGCCTCAACTGCGGCCGTTGGGACTATATTTTCAGCTACATCAAGCGTTTCCGCAACAAGCCGGAGTACATGCTGCCCAACCGCGACCAAGTAACCATGGCCGTGCCGTTTATGAGTGCCTACTCGCAACTCGTAATACAAACGTGCCACAAGCGCAACGTACACGCCATGGGCGGCATGGCGGCGCAAATACCCATCAAAAACGACGAGGCGGCCAACAACGCCGCCATCGCCAAGGTACAGGCAGATAAGGAGCGCGAGGCCAAGAACGGCCACGACGGCACTTGGGTGGCGCACCCGGGCTTGGTGCAATTGGCTATGGACGTGTTTAACAAATACATGCCCACGCCCAACCAACTGCACGTGAAGCGCGAGGACGTAAAAGTAACCGCCCAAGACCTAGTAGCCGCCCCCGAGGGCACCATTACCGAGGAGGGCCTTCGCAAGAACATCAACGTGGGTATCCTATATCTGGAGAGCTGGCTGCGTGGCAACGGTGCCGCCGCCATCTACAACCTGATGGAGGACGCCGCCACGGCCGAGATAAGCCGCACACAGGTTTGGCAGTGGATTAAGCACAAAGCCAAATTGGACGATGGCCGCGAGGTAACCTTCGCGCTGTACAAAGAGCTGGTGCCTAGCGAGCTGGAAAAAATAAAGCAGTACGTGGGTGCCGATGCCTTCGCCAATGGCCGCTTTGACGAGGCCGTGGAGATATTCGACAAGCTGATAGAGAGCGACGAGTTTATCGAGTTTCTTACCTTGCCGGCTTACGACAGGATTTAAGGCCAGTCCCCGAACAATAACGCGACAAAAAAGCCAACCCGTTTGTGGGTTGGCTTTTTTTGTTTGTGTGAAAACTGGGCGGTGTGCGGCGAGCTGGAAGCTCGCAGTTACCTAGGTCCTCGTTGGAAACGAGGACCAGAACAGCGTGTTACTTCGGTATTCGTTGGAAACGAGGACCAGAACCAACCACCTTGTCCCGCTGTGACCAACCACTTCGTGTGCTAGTGCCGCCTCGTCCGCGCTTCCAGCGCGGATGCCGTAACTGCGAGCTTCCAGCTCGCCACGCTACGCATAAACTTCTCCCCCTTTGTTCTCATTCGGGAATTAGCACAAAACAAAAAGGCCCCACATTGCTGCGGGGCCTTTCGTTGGTCTACTAGGGGTCCCCTCGGCTACCGCTCGGGATAAACTTCTCCCCCTTGTTCTCATTCGGGAATTAGCACAAAACAAAAAGGCCCCACATTGCTGCGGGGCCTTTCGTTGGTCTACTAGGGGTCGAACCTAGACTCTTCTGAACCAAAATCAGACGTGTTGCCAATTACACCATAGACCAGTGCTTCTGAAAGCGAGTACAAAGGTAAACATTTCCGCAAAAACTGAAAACACCGCGCAAAAATTTTTTCCAAGACTTTTGCGCAACGGCGGTTTTGCCATGGATGCTTGGCAGCAATTATCGGTACAATTTTGATAGTGAGGCCGGTAGAGCTACCCCAACCAAAACCCTTTCCGGCAGTTGAAAACAAGTTTACTACCGAAGTTACGGCGGTTACGGGCCATTTTCGTAACTTGCCGCCGCAAAACCACGCTACCCCATGGCCGCTACCAAACCCGCCCCCAAACCCGTGTTATATATAGGCAACGAAGCGTTGCTGCGCAAGGTTTTCTGGGGCATTATCATAGCCGCGGGCATCATACTGCCCCTGTTGAGCCTGCAAACAGGTATTAATGGCGACGAGCGGTTCCAAGTGTTCATCGCCCGCCACATCATTCCGTTCTACACCAGTTTTGGCGAAGACAAGCGGGTGTTTTTAACGCGCGACGAGGTAATGCCCGTTTTCCAACAGGGCGGCTTGGAGGCCGTTAAGGCTCGTTTCAATACCGACATGGTGCCGCAGGAAAACAACCTGATGAACTATGGCGGCCTGTTCGAGTTTACCAGCATGGCGGTGGCCAGTACGCTCGGCATCACTACCGACGAAGACCCCGCCTTTCACGACGTGCGGCACTTCCTGTTAGGGTTGATAACGGTGGTGTGCCTGCTGTTTACGGGCCTCATAGCCAAAGAACTGCTCGGGTGGCGGGCGGCAGTGTTTGCCGTGGCCGTGCTGCTGGTATCGCCCGCCTTCATCGGGCAGGGCATAATGAACAGCAAGGACATTCCCTTTGCCATGGGCTACATAATGGCCACATACTACATCATCCGCTTTCTCAAAGCCTTCCCCGTGCCCAGTTGGGGCAACGCCGTGGGCGTAATGCTGGCCATGGCCCTTGCCCTCAACGTGCGCGTGGGGGCATTGCTGCTGTTTTTCTACTTCGCCCTGTTCTGCGTACTGTTTTGGGGCTATTACCAGTTCATCAAAAAAGAAAAGGGTTACGATTTCGGCAATTTGGGCAAGGCCGTTGCCAAGGCAGCCGTGGCGGGCATCGGCGGCTACTTCCTCGGGCTGTTGCTGTGGCCCTATGGGTTGATTGACCCGTTTGGCAACCCGCTGGCCGTGCTCAAGGAGCAATCGGAGTTTCCCGTTTTCATCAACCAGCTTTTCGAGGGTGAGGTGGTAAGCTCCAAAGATTTGCCCAAATACTACCTCACCAAGTTTATTTATATGACGGCCCCGCTCACCTTTTTGGCGGGCCTGCTGGCAGGGGCGGCATTGCTGTGCCCCAGCCGCAAGCAAACCCACTTAGGCCTTTGGGCCTTTTTGCTGTTCACGGCCCTGTTCCCGCTGTTTTACCTAAGCTACAACAATACCAACGTGTACAACGGCTGGCGGCACGTGCTGTTTGTGTACCCGCCCCTGGCGGTGCTGGCCGCCGCCGGGTTTGAGCTGGTGCTGGCCCGCTGGGGCAAGCCCGCCGTTAAGTATGCGGTGGCGGGCGTGTTCGTGCTGTTGAGCGCAAGCTCCGTGTATTGGATGGCCACCAACTGGGCCTACCAGTACGTGTATTTCAACCCACTGGTGGGCGGTATCAAAGGGGCGTACGGGCAGTATGTTACCGACTACTACATGATTGGCGTGCGAGAGGCGACGGATTGGCTGCTGAAGGAAGAAAAGATAGCCAGCAAAGGCCCTGTGAAAGTGGCCGGAGACTGTGCCTACCCTACCCAGATATACCTGCTGGCCGAGGCCGAGAACGTGAGCAACGCCTACGTGCGCTACTATGGCCGAACCGATGCCGACTGGGATTACGCCATTTTTTACTCCGAGTATGTACACCCGTTTCAGTTGCAGAACGACCTGTGGCCGCCCGATGGCACCGTGTACACCGTAAAGGCGGGCGGCGTGCCCATTTGCGCCGTGGTGAAACGCACCGACAAGAGCGACTACAAAGCCCGCGAACTGATGCAGGCAAGCCGCTTTGCCGAGGCCATACCGCTTTTTGAGCAGGCACTGAAAAACCAGCCCAAAAACGAGGCGCTATACTCCGGGCTGGGCCTGTGCTATTTGAATACCGGAAAAATAAAAGAAGGCGTGGAAATGGTGGATTACTCCATCAGGCTCAACCCCCAACATGCCGAGGGGTTGGGCATCCGCAACCAAATAAACGGGATGCGCAAATAAGGCATTTGCGGTTAATATATGCTAATAATTGAAGCTTGCTGGCCGCCGAGGCTTTGGTTACATGCTATTTTATTATTTTTGGAGGCTCTGAAAAAACCGAGTTCATGAAACAATTCAAATTGGCGAACAACATTACCGGATGGATAGTGTTCTTGGTCGCCTTGATTACCTATACCCTCACCTTGGAGCCTACCACCAGCTTCTGGGATTGCGGCGAGTTTATTTCGGGTGCCTATAAATTGCAGGTAGTACACCCGCCCGGCGCGCCTACCTTCTTGCTTTTGGGCCGTTTCTTTACCCTTTTTGCCCCCGACCCCAGCCTAGTGGCTTGGACCGTTAACTTCCTCTCCGGCCTTACCAGTGCGTTTGCGGTGCTGTTTTTGGTTTGGATAACCACCCACTACGCCCGCAAGGTAGTATCGGGCAGCAACGAGCCCAGCACGCTGCAAACCGCCG
>CAYYZT010000114.1:1155-9218 GCA_964476015.1 uncultured Chitinophaga sp. | reverse complement strand
TATCTTGCTCTGCATGCGTTGCGACAGCAGTTGCTCCCTAATGTCCTCACGGAACTCGTTCTTTATTTCGAGGGCACTTTTGCCATAGTACTGCTCTAGTTGCTCCTGCCCGCCCAGCATGGATATGAAATAGCTTATCCTGCGGTCCAGTTCGCCCTCCACCTCGTCGTCGCTTACGCCAATGCTGTCCTGCAAGGCGGCTTCCAGAAACAGCTTGGAGGTAAGCATACCGTCCAGCAGCTCGCACTTGGCACTTAGGGGAATGTCCTGCTCCAACTTCAACTGTTCGTACTGTAGCTCCACATCAGAAAGCAGCACCACCTTGTCGCCCACCACGGCCACCACTTTGTCCACCAAAATGGTATCGGCCTTCAAGGTGCCAAAGCCGGCCAACAACAGTATTGCAAAAAGTAACTTGTGCATTTCAGTATTTCTTAAAATCGCCGTTTTCCACGGCATCTTTATACAAATTTTCATAGGTAGTATTGATAAGCTCCATCTTACGCTTGTTCAAGATGATGCTGGCAACATCCTTCCTGATGTAATTGATGGGCGCGGGCGATTGCTGCTCCTTATAATCGTTTACCTTGAGCAGATAAATATACAGGGAATCTTCCACTTCTCCCGACAGCCGGTTTTTGCTAAGGGTGCGCAGTTGCAACTGGTCGATGGGTATTTGTTTGTAAATGCCGCTCAGTTCGTACCAAATACTATCCTGTAGGTAAAACTCGGCCGCATAGGCCACGCAGTATCCTTTTAGCTGTTCGCGGTCTTCCGTGGAAGTGGAGCGGAACATTTGCCGGGCGGCATCCAGCTTGGGCGCATCCTTGGGCAGCTTTATGTAGTAAAACTGGGCAATGTCTTCCGTGAGCAGGAAGTTTTCCTCGTATTGGCCATAGTAGGCCATTATCTGCTCATCGGTAACGGTGGTGTCCATTTTTTGTTTGATGAGCTCGTTTTCGTAGCTGTATATGATAAGCGACTCCCGATAGTCTTGCACGCGCCGTTCTATGTCCAAATCCTCCAAGGGCAGGTATCGTTGGGCCACGTCCAGTATCAGTTGCTTTTTTATCCACGCATCCACGTATTTTTTGGTGATGGCGGCACTGTCTTCCGAATTGGTGCCCTTGGAAAGTAGCTCGCCCAAGTCGGATAGGTAGAGGTACTTCTCGCCTACCTGCGCCACTACGGTATCGTTTTCCCGGTCGTCGCCGCCCATCCATTTGCACGACGAGGCCCACAGCACCAAGGGCAGCACAAACACTAGCATATATGGCGACTTGCGCGTAAACAGGGTATCGAAAAATTTTGCGTTTCCAAAAACAGCAAAGACGTTGCGTGCAACGTCTCTACCTATATTCGTATTTAAAACGGTATCGTCCGTTAGTTTTTATACACCGGTTGCAGCACCTCTTTGTATATAGCTACAGGGTAACGCTGCTGCAATTCTTTTAGCCATTCCTTCTCCAAATAATCTTGGTACTCCGATACCACGAAGCCTTTTACCTCTTGCAGCGGCTTGGGCGATGGTTGCAATACCTCGGTTACCTGCACAAACTTGGAGTTGCCGTCGGCACCCGTGCTTAGCGCGCCGTAGCCTACCTGCCAGTTGGTGGCATCGGCCAAGGCGTTCTGTCCCTTCTCAAAGATTCCTTCGGCCTTAGTAACGACCACCTTGCCGCCTTTGTTGTATTTGGCCGCCGTGGCATCATAACCTTTCTTTGCCAAATACTTCTTCACCTTTTCGGCAGTCTTGGCATCGCCCGCTACGGTGTAGGTGGTTACTTTTACGCGCTCGGGGTACATAAAGCGGCCCTTGATGCCTTCGTAGAAAGTAGCTAGGCCGGCGGTATCCTTCACGGCGCGGCTCCACACCTTTTTGTCCGTAAGGTCGAACAACAATATACCGTCGCGGTATTCGCGCATCAGGTTTTTAAAGTCGGGGTATTTACGCTCCAGTTGGCCTTCTTCGTAGCCTAGCAAGGTTTCTTCCAAATACACTTCATAGTATTGGTCGTAAACGGTTTGGGCAGGCTCGCTGCGTTTTTTCTTCTGTTTGTTTTCCAAATACACCACAAAATCGGCCTGGGTATATTTCTGTCCGCCGAGGGTAAAGAGCTCTTTGGTAAGGTTGGCCTTGTTTTCCCAAACAAATTTGCCTTCCGGCAGCTTTTCGCCAATCAGTTTGAACAGCTCTTGGCGGGCTTTTACGTTTTCGGTGAATTTGTATTCCTTCTTGATGGCATCCATCAATTTGGATTTGGCGATTTCCGAACGGCTGTCGCGCTCGATTTTCTTCTTCAACTCGCCTTTCGACTCCTCGAAAGTAGGCTGCGCCTTTTTGGTGATGCGCTTAATGATGTGGAAACCGTAATCGGTTTGTACCGGCTTGGAGATATCGCCGTCTTTTTTCAAAGCGAAAGCGGCAGCTTCAAACTCCTCCACCATACGGCCCGTACCGAACGGGGGCAACAGGCCGCCCTTGGTTTTGGTGGTTTTGTCTTCGCTGTACAGGGCTACCAGTTCTTCAAAGGTTTTTTCGCCGTTGAGGGCAGAGTTGTATATTTTGTCGGCTTGCAACTTTACTTGCTCTATACCGGCCTTGTCGGCACCAGTGGGTATTTTAAGCAGGATGTGGGCCACGGTAATCTCGCCTTGCGCTTCGCGCACGTCGTTCACTTTTAGCAAATGGTAACCGAAACGTGTACGCACCGGCATGGAGATATCGCCTTTCTTGGTAGCATAGGCCACGGTCTCGAAAGGGTAAACGGTTTGCAAGGCGGTAAAATAGCCGATGTTGCCGCCATTGGTTTGCGCCGATGGGTCTTTGGAGTACTTTTTGGCCAGTTCGGCGAAGTCCTCGCCTTTCAAAACGCGGTTGCGCAATTGCAGGGCGGTTTTATACGCTTTAAGAGTATCGGCAGGCAGGCCCGGCTCGTCGATGCCGATAAGGATGTGGCTGGCGTTAATTTCCAACTTGCTGCGCTCATACGCTTCTTCCAACAGCTTTTCGCTTACTTGGCGGTCGTACAGATACTGTTTGGAAAGCTGCTTACGGTAAGTTTCCAGTTCGCCGCTTAGCGATGTAAGGGTATCCATGCCCAGTGCCTCGGCCTCTTTTACCTTCAGGCGAAACTTGATGTAAAGGTCCAGATAATCGTTGATGGAAGCGGGCGTAAAGCTGTTTTTGTCGTCCACGTTGTTTTTGGTGTACACGTAGAGGAACTCTGAAAGATATACCGGCTGGCCAGCAATGGTAAACAACACCTGGCTGTCGGCTTTATTGGCGGCATTGGTGTTATCGGTGCTCAATACCGTGCCCGCACCCGCCACGTTGGGGTTTACCTGTAAGGTGCCGGGGGCGTTTTTCTTGGTTACGGGCACATTGCTTTTGTTGCCGGAAGTAGAAGGCTTGCTGCCATCGTTGTTTATTTTGCCCGGGGCCACTGGTTGCGTGGGCGGCTTGGTACGGTCGGGCTGGGCCACCACGCTGGCGGCAAACAGCAAACAAACAAAAAGGGAAAAATACTTGCTGGCAAAAGAAGAAGATACCATGATTGGTTTTTCGTTTTTCATAACGAGTAGAAACGTAAAGGATGGATAAAGTTGTATCCGGCTGGCAAATTTAGAGATTATTTAGGATAAGACACACCAAAACGTTGAAACACGGGCCGGATGGGGATAGTTAATAAATGTTATATCGGGAGGATATTTTAGATGGACATGTCTATGAGTTCCTTTTGGCCGAGGAACTTGGGGCTGGTGCCCAGCAATTGGCAGTCGAGCACGGCCTTGGTGCGGGCCATTACCTCCCGCCCGAAAAGCATGAGCGATGCGGCGCGCGGGTCTTTGGCCACGTAGCCTACCACGTCCATCTTCTTGGTCATGCCGATGTACAGGGCCCGCTCCAAATGGAACTTCTGGCTTACCACCACAAAGCTTTTTTGCCCAAAAACCTCCTTGGCGCGCACCATGGAATCGAAGGTGCGGAAACCGGCATAGTCCAGTACAATATCCTTGCGCGGTATGCCACGGGCCATCAGGGCTTTCAGCATGTCGTAAGGCTCGTTGTATTCCCGCAGGGCATTATCGCCGCTCACCAGTATTTTTTTCACCTTGCCGGCTTGGTACAGCTCCACGGCCGCATCAATGCGGTTGTAGAAATACATGTTGCGGTAGCCGCTGCGGTTATATTTGGATGTGCCCAGCACCAAGGCCACATCGTACTGGTCTATCTGGGCAATGTCGGTATAAATGTTGGGGTTGGTAACGCGCACGATATACCAATAGCTAGTGCCGCAAAGCACCGCCACGGCTAGGGTAGCCAATACGGATATCCTTAAAAAGCGTTTCATTACCTGGTTTGGTCAATACTAATATAACGCAGGTTTTCGAGAAATCGTTATCCCCGGGGCCGTATTTATTTCAACAGAAAGGGGCGGTTGTCCACAAAGCACTGTCGGGCAAGGCTTAAAAATGCCTCCCAAAAACTACTCCGCACACTATTCCCTGTATCGCCGTTGAGGCGAAAAAAGTTTACTTACGCGCTGGCATCATCCAGAAAAACAGCACCACAAAGAACATGAAAATGCTGCTCAACACGTACAAAAACAGGGAAAATAGTGCTTTCACTTCAGTAGTTTTATAGATTAAAAAATTTGTGCTTTTTATAAATAGAGTGCAAAAATACGATTATGGTTGCATAATGTCAAAATTATTTGGCCAAAAATTTTCGGCTCTCTATATGCAATGACGTAAGGTTTGGTGGAAAAGATGCCTCGGTGGCCAAATTTTCACATAATTTTACACGGGTAGCTTATTTTTACCGCAAAACCGCAGCCATGTACAACACCTTGCTCTATAACGTAGCCGACAAAGTGGCCACCATAACCCTCAACCGCCCCGATGTTTTCAACGCCTTCAACGACGAGATAACCTACGAGTTGCAGGATGCGCTGAAAAAAGCCGAGCGTGACGGTGAGGTACGGGCCGTGGTAATTACCGGCGAAGGCAAGGCATTCTGCTCCGGGCAAGACCTCAAAGCCGCCATGGCGCAGCCCAACCGCAGTTTTTCCGATTCCATACACAAACGCTACAATCCCATCATCCGCGCCATACGCAACATGCCCAAGCCGGTTATCTGCCGCCTCAACGGCGTGGCCGCCGGGGCGGGCTGCTCCTTGGCCCTGGCTTGCGACTTTATTGTTGCCAGCGAAGAGGCTACCTTGATAGAGGTATTCATCAACATCGGCCTTGTGCTCGATTCGGGCTCTTCTTACTTCCTGCCCCGCTTGGTGGGTTCTGCCAAGGCTTTCGAGCTGGCCACTATGGGCACGCGCGTAAAGGCCGCCGAGGCATTGCAACTGGGCCTAGTGAACCGCGTGGTGCCCGCCGCCGAGTTGGATGCCGCCGTGAAAACCGTGACCGACTACTACGCCAACGCCCCCACCAAGGCCATAGCCCTGATGAAAAAAATGCTGAACAAATCGTTTACCACCGATTTGGATGGCATGTTGGAGTACGAGGCATACTGCCAAGACATCGCCGGTGCCACTGGCGACTATAAAGAAGGCGTAGGGGCTTTCTTGGAAAAAAGGAAGCCAGAGTTTAAGGGGAATTGAGATAGGTAAGTTTGGTTATCTTTATATAGTCAAATACAGCTAATGCGGGTCAAGGAACTCATACTGGAAAATTTCAAGCGATTTACTTCACTCACCATCACAGATATTCCTGAAGATGCAAAGTTGGTATTGCTTATCGGGGCCAATGGAAGCGGAAAATCCAGTGTGTTTGATGCGTTCGAGGTTTTTATTAAAAATTCCAAAGGAGAATTCTTTGCCAACGAAACTGATAATCCTTATTTTATTAAAGGCGCAGTAAAACAAGCAGATTTGCTTATTAAAAGTTGGGATTTAGGTGATATCATAACCATTTTAGCTAAACAACATGCTCGTCCATTATCTATTCCCGATCACGAACCCAAATGGAAAGGGACTAGTAATTCTTTCTATGGCCGCACAAGTTTTCGACAAACGCCGAGACTGACAAGAGATACTACTGGCAGTAATAAATTTGATATTCAAATTGATTCGGACAGGCCTAGGTATTTTATTGATAGGGACGATCGCTTTGAAAACGATATCGAAAAAATCGCCGAAACGATTCTAAAAGAATTGTTCCGTTCCAGAAACTCCAGTGAAGAAATACGCGCCAAATATATCAATCCTATAAACAAGGCATTAGATAACATATTTGGCAATATAAACGGCAACAATCTAAGCCTTATTGAGATTATTCCCCCTCTAGAGGGAAAAATTGCCCAGATTACTTTCAAAAAGGGCCAATCGGAAATACACTACAACTTACTGAGCGCGGGCGAGAAAGAAGTGATCAATATACTTTTCAATTTGCTCATCCGCCGCGAGAACTTTACGGATACCTTGTATTTTTTTGATGAGATGGACCTCCATCTAAATACTAAAATACAGTACAATCTACTTAAAGAACTAACGGAAAACTGGATACCGGAAAAGAGCCAGTTGTGGACGGCCTCCCACTCGCTTGGCTTTATCGATTACGCAAAGGATTACGAGCACGGTGCCATTATAGACTTTGATAGTCTTGATTTCGACAAGCCACAAACTCTTAAGCCTATCCCCAAAAACCGTTATGACATATACGAAATTGCGGTTTCAAAAGATTTCATTAACAAAACCGTTCAAAACCAAACCATAGTTTTTACCGAAAATAAAGACACTCCACATTACAATGACCTCGGTTTAGAGAATACCCTTTTCTTTACCGCTACGGATAAACTCGGAGCGTACTGGAGTGCCCGCAATATGGGCACATTATGCTTGGTTGACCGTGATTATCTGTCGGATGAGGAAATTGCTGACATTAAGGGTACATATCCTTTTGTGAAGATACTGCCGTATTATAGTATTGAAAACTTACTATACCATCCGGATAATTTGGAAGAATATTATGGGCAGCATCAGCAAAAGTTTAATAAGGAAGCGTACAAAAACCGCATCTTAAAAATAAAACAGGAGCTTATTCCCGATATATCGCTAGGAATAAAGGGTGCGCGTGACGGATACCCTTTTTTCAAAGGACCAGACAACACAGAGCAAAGAAAGCTAAGGCCTTTTAGAGAAAATCCCACGGCCGTATTGGCACTACTTAAAAGTGACGAGTTTGAAGACTTTTATAAAGTTTTTGCTGCAAAAAACTATGGCACCCATTTACCGGAACGCCAAAATCTAAATGCAAGCGAGCTAGCCAAAACAAACTGGTTTAAAGAAACAATCACCAAAACACTCCAATAACCAGTCAACCAACCTCAAGGCACCGGGTCGTACCCATGCCCGCCCCAGGGGTGGCAGCGGCCTATGCGCTTGGCAGCGAGCCAAAAGCCTTTCAACGGGCCGTGTTTTTGGAAAGCCTCTACCCCGTATTCGCTGCACGTGGGCGTATAGCGGCAAGCGTTCGGCACCCAGGGAGAGATAATGAGTTTATACCCCTTGAGCAGCACGATAAACGGCCAACTAAGTATTTGCTTGGTGCTGGGCATGTTGCTTGGTGAGTTTTGCCAATCCGCGCCGCATAGCCTCGTCAATTGTGGCATACTCCATATCGGGCTTGCCGGTAAAGAGTATCACAAGGCTTATTTGTTGCTGTGCGCCGGAAAGATATTCGTAGAGCAAACCCTTGCTGCGGCGGAATGACTCCCGGGTGCGGCGTTTAATGAGGTTGCGCCCCGTGGCGAGGCGTATCTTGCGCTTTGGCACGGCAAAGCATGTTTGCACGGGGGCAGGTTGCGGGCCATCGGCTGGCAGCCATATAAACTTGAAAGGGTACTCCGAAACGGAAGCACCCTTACCAAATAGTTGTTCTATGGCTTTGCTGCTTTTCAGCCGCTCGTTTTTCCCAAAACTCTGCTGGTTGTATGGCGCGTTGGCTGTCATATAAACAGCATCAAGTTAAGGAAAAAAGTAGGCCAAATGGCTTACTTCAGGCCACGTTCGTCAGAAACGGTCATTTTCTTACGGGCTTTGGCG
>CAYYZT010000114.1:0-1145 GCA_964476015.1 uncultured Chitinophaga sp. | reverse complement strand
TGGCGCGACGGGCAGCCAATACCGCACGTCCACCTTTAGTTGCCATTCTTTCACGGAAACCGTGCTTATTCTTTCTTTTCCTCTGTGAGGGTTGGAATGTCCGTTTCATCGTAATTGCTTATGGGTATTATCCAAAAGGGCTACAAAGGTATGCTTTTATTTTTCGCAAAGCAAACTTTTTGCACATCGTGTTTAAAAAACGCCGCCACGGCTTTCCCGTAGCGGCGTTTTGTTCGTTATGGCATGTGCCATTATCCGTTCATGCTGATGATAAACTCCTCGTTGGTACGGGTGCCCCTCATGTTTTGCAACAAGAAGTTCATTGCCTCCTCGGTGTTCATATCGGCCAAGTGCTTGCGCAGTATCCACATACGTTGCAGGGTTTCGCGGTCTAGCAGCAAATCCTCGCGGCGGGTGCTGGAGCCTGGCAGGTCGATGGCCGGGTAAATGCGGCGGTTGGCCAACTTACGGTCCAATTGCAGCTCCATGTTGCCGGTACCCTTGAATTCCTCGAAGATAACCTCGTCCATCTTGGAGCCGGTATCAATCAAGGCCGTGGCCAGTATGGTAAGCGAGCCGCCGTTCTCTATTTTACGGGCTGCGCCGAAGAACTGCTTAGGCTTGTGCAAGGCATTGGCTTCCACACCGCCAGACAATACTTTGCCCGATGCAGGGGCCACCGTGTTGTGGGCACGCGCCAAACGGGTAATGGAATCGAGCAGAATCACCACGTCGTGGCCGCACTCTACCAGTCGCTTGGCCTTCTGCAGGGCAATGCTGGACACCTTTACGTGCTTTTCGGCAGGCTCGTCGAACGTGGAGGCTATTACCTCGGCATTCACGCTGCGCTTCATATCGGTTACTTCCTCGGGGCGTTCGTCAATCAGCAAGATGATGAGGTATGCCTCGGGGTGGTTTTTGGCTATGGCGTTGGCCACGCTCTTCAACAGCATGGTTTTACCCGTTTTGGGCTGGGCCACAATCAAACCGCGCTGGCCTTTGCCTATAGGGGTAAACAAGTCCATCAAGCGGGTGCTGTAATCGTCGGCACCGTTGAACAGGCGGAATTTCTCCTGAGGGAAAAGCGGGGTAAGGTAATCAAACGGCACCCGGCCGCGACCCGAAGGAAGTGCGCGACCGGGTGC
>CAYYZT010000113.1:0-9231 GCA_964476015.1 uncultured Chitinophaga sp. | reverse complement strand
ATCGGCGGATATTTTGAGCAGGCCGCGGTATAAATCGGATACCCACATGGTGCCCGAGCTTTCTTGCACAATATCGTTGGGCACGTTGATGGCATTGGCCGTTATGTAGTCCCAGTTGCTATTGTTGGCAAAAGCAATCCTGCCCACGAATAAGCTATCGTTTTCGAGAATAAAGAATTTGCCGTTGGATGCCTTGATGGCGTTTATGGTATAATCGGCCTCGTGGTAGTAAAGGCTCCACGTGCCACCGATGCCTTGGAAAACCGAATCGCCGAACAAGGCATACAGCGTGTCTCCCAGTATTTCCGTTTGGCGGCCATTGGTGGTGGGCAATCCATCGGCAGTGCCCAGGGTGGTCCAGTTTTGGTAGTTGGCCAAATTGGCACCCGCCAAAGGGGCTTTTTTAAGGCCCTCCACGGTAATGGCGAAAATACTGTCGGAGGTAAGGGCCACGTCCAGCACGTTTACCTGTCCGCCATTGTTGCCGATAATGTACGTATCCCTAAACTCTTCTTCCTCAATATCGAACACCACCACACCGAATGTAGTGGAAAAATAGGCCAAGTCGCCCTGTATGGTCACTTCGTTCACCAACTTGATGCCGCTGATGCTTTTGCGCAAAATATCGGACACGTTTATAATCGTGTTCCCGTTTTTAATGAGGTCGATATTGGTGTTGCGGTACACCACTATCAAGGCATCGTTTTCGGGCGAATAGGCCAAGCGGTCTACCTGCACGTCGGTTAGGCCCCACACCTTGTCGTATAGGGCTATGTCGCCGGAGCTTTTGTCGTACGCAAAATAATAAACGTTGGTAAGGGCAACGATATCCTCGCCCGTATCCAATACCTGCCGGGCATTGGCGTGCGGTAGGTGGGCATACCACTGGCCTATGGAAAGCTTTTGCGCAACGGCGGGTAGGGCCAGCCAGCAAAGCAGCAAACAGAAGGAAAAATACCTCATAAAGGGCAACTAAAATGAACGCTCGCGCTATAAACGCAATTATTGCAATGGTTATTATTACCGCCCGGCCAAGGCCATGGCTAGCACAAAGATAACAAGGCCATTGCGGTATTTAAGGCACAATGTACTAACTTTAACGCTCTTTTGAGTAGCCATGTGGTATCCGATAGCCAAATTTATACTGCGTTTCCGTTCGCTTTTGGCCGTGTTGTTGGTATTGTCTACAGTACTGATGGGCGTGCTTGGCAGCCGTGTGCAAACCGACTATGAGATTAGCCGCGTAATACCGGAAGACCACTGGAGTATGGTGGAACTTCGCAACTTCCTGTCCAAATTCGGCCAGCAGGGCAATATCATGGTGCTGGCGGTGGAGCACAAGCCGCTTTTCGAACTGAAGTTTTTCAACGAGTGGAAATCGTTGGGCGATAGCATCCAATCGTTGCAGGGCGTGGGCCAGTTGCTCAGCATAGGCCACGGCGTTACCCTCAGCAAAGACACGGCTGCCCGCAAATTCGTGGTGGAAAAATTTCCCGCCCAAACACCTGCTACCCAAGAAGAGGCCAACATAATTGAGGAAGGCTGGAAACGCCTGCCTTTTTACCAAGGGCTTATTTACAACGAAGGGTCGGATGTAACGGTGATGGTTATCCCGCTACAGGAGAAAAAGCTTGCCCTGAACGACAAGGTGGCCTTGGAAAAGCGCATCGAGGAAATGGCCAATAACTTTGAGGTGCGCACCAAAACCCAAGTACACCGCAGCGGCCTGCCCGTTATCCGCACCTATAGGCTTGAGTTGATACAGCGCGAACTGATACAGGTATTGGTGGTGGCCGTGCTGGTACTGGTGGCTATCCTCATTGGGCTATTCCGCTCCGTTACGGTGGTGTTCTTCTCCATGGTAGTGGTAGGCATCGGCGTTATATGGACGATGGGCCTCCTCGTTATTTTCGGCTATAAGGTAAACATCCTCACCGCCCTCATTCCTAACCTCATCATTATTACCGGCATACCCAATTGCATTTACCTCATCAACAAATACCATAGCGAGTACAGCAAGCACGGCAACAAGGCAAGGGCGTTGGCCAACATGATACAGCGCATAGGCTACACCAACTTTTTCGTGAACCTTACCACGGCTATCGGCTTTTGGGTGTTCTGTTTTACGGGCAGCAAAATGCTGGAAGAGTTCGGCCTTATTGCGGGTATCATGACGGCGTTGCTGTTCTTCATAGCCATTATTGCCATACCGGTTATCTTCAGCTATTTGCCCGCACCCAAAGAAAGGCATGTGCGGCACCTTGACCGAAAGGCGTTGCAAGGCACCCTTACCCAGTTGGATCATGTAACCAGCAAGCACCCTAAGCGAATATTCGCGCTCTCCATGCTTATTATGGCGGCATTTGGTTTCGGGGTGCTTTTGTTGCAAACACGAGGCTATATACTGGACGATGTGCCGAAGTCGTCGGAAGCTTACCGCGACCTGAAATTCCTGGAGCAGCACTTTACGGGTGTAATGCCGCTGGAAATATTGATAGACACCAAGGAAAAAGGCGGCGTAATGAAGCCCGTCAACCTGCAAAAGATAAGCGACGCGCAGGATTCGATGGCCAAAAACCCGTTGTTCGGCAAACCGATGTCGGTAGCGAACGGGCTAAAGTTCATCACCCAATCGTATTACAACGGCAACCCCGAGCGGTACCGTTTGCCTAAGTCGGGTGGCTTGGCGCCGGAGGCTACTTTTATCCTTACCTATCTGCAAAACACGGGCAACGATACCACCCGGCACGGGCAGGGCGATATCATCAGCAATTTTATGGACAGCACCCGAAGCGTTGCCCGCGTGAGCGTGCAGATACCGGATATCGGGTCGTATCGGTTGCCGGAGCTGTACGAAACCCTCGACAGTATTTTCCTGCCCATTTTCCCCAAAGACCAATATCGGATAAGCTATACGGGCACCAGCATTGTGGTGATGGAAGGTAACGCTTACCTTACCGAAGGATTGGTAAGCAGCGTAATAGGTGCCTTGGCCATGATAGCTGGGCTGATGGCCCTAATGTTCCGCACGGTGCGGATGCTGGTTATTTCCTTGATACCGAACCTGATACCGCTGCTGATAACGGCAGGCTTGATGGGTTACTGGGGCATACCGCTCAAGCCGTCCACGGTGTTGGTGTTTAGCGTGGCCTTCGGTATTTCGGTGGACAATACCATCCACTTCCTCGCCAAGTACCGCTTGGATTTGGAACGCCACTCGTGGAACATACCGCACACCGTTTCCGTTACCCTGCGCGAAAGCGGCGTGAGCATTATCTATACCTCCATTATCCTGTTCTTCGGTTTCAGCACGTTTATTGCCTCCCAATTCGATGGCACTAAGTACATGGGCCTGCTTATATCCATTACATTGGTAACCTCCCTGTTTGCCAACCTGTTGCTATTGCCCGCCCTGCTTTTGGTATTCGACAGGGTACCGAAGAAAAAACGCCACTTGATAGGGGTGAGTAAGAGCATTGACGGGGAGTGATTTTTTATGTAAATTGTGCACTCAAGTGCTAAATTTGCATAAATGATTGATAGGGATATCGAGAAGCTGTTGCGGGAATATGCAACCCAATTTCGTTCGCTGGTGGTGCTCGGGCCTAGGCAGAGTGGTAAATCTACGCTAGTAAAGAAGGTTTTTGACGAAAAACCCTACGTCTCTCTAGAAAACCCTAATGAAAGACTATTGGCCGAAGCAGACCCGATGGCTTTCCTCAATCGATTTCCTCAAGGGGCTATATTGGATGAAGTGCAACGGGTGCCCCATTTGTTCAATTATTTGCAGCAGATAATTGATGATGCCGATACCGATGGGCTTTTCATATTGACGGGCAGCAACAATTTCATGCTTCAAAGCAATATCAGCCAATCATTGGCAGGCAGGGTGGGCATATTGGATTTGTTGCCGCTTAGCATACCCGAGATAAACAGATTTGAAAGCACCCCCGACACCTTGAACGATTTTATCTTTCAAGGCACCTACCCTGAGATATATGACAAAAAGCGGAAGCCAAATCTGTGGTACTCTTCCTACATAAGGACTTATGTGGAGCGCGACGTGAGATTGATAAAAAATATAGAGGACACGCTTTTGTTTACCAAGTTTTTGAGGATATGTGCAGGCAGAACGGGCCAGTTGCTGAATATTGCCGCCATTAGCAATGAATGCGGCATTGCCCATAGAACCGTGAACTCTTGGCTCTCGGTGCTGGAGAGCAGCTACGTTATAAAACTCCTGCCCCCGTATTTCAACAGTTTTAACAAACGTATCGTAAAGTCGCCCAAGCTATATTTCTACGATACCGGATTGGTATGTGCCTTATTGAACATTAAAGATACCAACGAATTGGCCTTCTCCCATTTCCGCGGCGCGTTGGTAGAGAACTTCATCGTTATGGAAATGGTGAGGCGAATTGCCAACACCGGCAGTACGGATACGCTATACTTTTGGCGGGACAGCAACGATGTGGAAGTGGATTTGATTATAGATAAAGGGGCCAGTTTCATTCCGGTCGAAATCAAATCCGCCAGTACTTTTAATATGGACTTTACGAAAGCCATTGATAAGTTTAATGCTTACTCCGCATCAAAAGGAGGGCAGATAATTTATGATGGCGAGATGGAGTTTACTTCCAAGGAAGGGATTGAGGTGAAGAACTGGCGGAATATGTAATTGCACCTTTTTAAAGCAAAAAGAGAGTTTACAAAAACTGTAAACTTCTTTTTGTTTATTTGCGTTATGTTCGTAATTGACCTTAAATCAGGAGTAAAACTAGCGGCTATTGTGTCGAAGGTTAATGCTTCTGATTATAAGTTGATTACTCCAAGCAAATTTTGGTTCGATTGGAAAGCCGAACATGCCTATGAAGTGTACAAGCTTTGTAGGGACAACACCATATTAGGCTTAATATCGTTTGAAAGTATAGATAGCGGGGCCCAGGCTGTTCTTGACAGGAAAAGGTTTAATAATTCTCATTAAAGCGCATGAGCTATGACAGACAAGGAATATAAGGAGCTATTGAAAAAGCACGGGGCTAAGGAGCTTGCCAACAGTTTTATATTCCCGAACAAGCTAACGGCCGCCGAAGAACAAAAAGCCGACAAGCAATTGGCAGATGCATTGACGATGCAAAGAAACTCTTTGACCGCTTCTGAGCGGATAGAGGGAAACCTTTTGCAACTGCGCTACCAATTGGAACGCTTGCTTTCCGACACCGATGCCGACCAAGTAACCACGGGCGATTTTATCAAACGTTACCTAAAAGCCGTAAACAAAACCCAAGTAAGTTTTGCGAATGAAATAAGCGTGGCCCCCGCCATTATGAGCCAATATGTAAACAATAGGCGTCAACCTTCCGAAAGCATTATGGTACGGTTCGAGATACATAGCGGCTGCATCATTCCCGCAGAACTATGGCTAAGGCTAGCGGCCAAGGAGAAAGCGCAAAAGCTTAAAGAAAACAAAACCCTCAGGCGCAACGAACAGAAATTCGTAAAAGGAAAGGCGGCTTAACTGCTCTTTCACTCATTCTCTCCCTATCTTTGCATCCATGAAACTCTTGGTATCCACCTACTCCCTGATACGAATTATATAAGAGGCATTTGTAAAAATGCCTCGCTACTTGCCGTGTTTCATATTCCCCATTTCTTATTTTCGCATTTAAGATGAAAACATACCCCGAGTATAAGGGCCTTAACCTGCCCGAAATAGATAAAGCTATCCTGAAGTTTTGGCAAGAAAACCACGTGTTCGAGCGCAGCGTGGCCAACCGCGAGGGCGGCAAGAGCTTCGTGTTTTACGAAGGCCCGCCATCGGCCAACGGCATGCCGGGCATCCACCACGTAATGTCGCGCACCATCAAGGATTTGTTTTGCCGTTACAAAACCCTCAAAGGCTTTAAGGTGGACCGCAAGGGCGGCTGGGACACGCACGGCCTGCCCGTGGAACTGGGCGTGGAGAAGCAGCTCGGCATTACCAAGGAAGACATCGGCGTAAAAATATCCGTGGCGGAGTACAACGAAGCCTGCCGCAAGGACGTGATGAAGTTTACCGACGTGTGGAACCGCCTTACCCAGCAAATGGGCTATTGGGTGGATTTGGACAACCCCTACATCACCTACGAGCGGGAGTACATCGAAACCCTGTGGTGGATACTGAAGGAACTGCACAACAAGGGCTACCTCTACAAAGGCTACACCATACAGCCCTACTCGCCTGCGGCGGGCACGGGCCTCAGCTCGCACGAGCTGAACCTGCCCGGTTGCTATAAAAACGTAAAGGATACCTCGGCCGTAGCACAGTTTAAGGTGGTGCGGAACGAGAAGTCGGAATTTTTGTACCAACAGCCGGGCGAAGAGTTGTTTATCCTCGCTTGGACGACCACCCCTTGGACCCTGCCCAGCAACACCGCTTTGGCCGTGGGCGGTAACATCAGTTATGTAAAGGTTAAAACCTTCAACCCCTATACTTTTAAGCCTGTTACCGTTATCCTCGCCAAAGACCTTTTCGGCAAATACTTTAAAGCCGAAAACGTTGGGTTGGAATTGGGAAGCTACGAGGCTGGGCAAAAGGAAATCCCTTACCAAGTAACTGGCGAATACACGGGCAAAGACCTCGAACACATCCGCTACGAGCAACTGCTGCCCTACGCCCAGCCGAAAGACGGCGATGCGTTCCGCGTTATCATAGGCGACTTTGTGACCACGGAGGACGGTACGGGCATCGTGCACATCGCCCCCAGCTTCGGGGCCGACGATATGCGCGTGGCCAAGCACAACGGCATCGGTAGCCTTACGTTGGTAAACAGGCAAGGTCGTTTCGTAGAGGAAGTGACCGATTTTGCCGGGGAGTATGTAAAAGCCGATTACTACACCGCCGAAGAACAAGCCAAAGAGCTGGAACGCCAAAAGGCTAAATACTCCGAAATCGCGCTCAACAAGTACATGAGCGTGGATGAGCAGATTACCTATAAGCTAAAGCTGAGTAACAAAGCCTTTAAGGTAGAAAAGTACGAGCACAACTACCCGCATTGCTGGCGTACCAACAAGCCGATATTGTACTACCCGTTGGATAGTTGGTTTATCCGCACCACGGCGGTGAAAGACCGCTTGGTGGAGCTGAACAAATCCATCAACTGGAAGCCCAGTGCTACCGGCACGGGCCGTTTCGGCAACTGGCTGGAAAACCTGGTGGACTGGAACCTGAGCCGCAGCCGCTACTGGGGCACCCCGCTGCCCATTTGGCGCACCGAGGATGCCACCGAGGAAATCTGCATCGGCTCTTTGGAGGAGCTGCGCAAACAAGTGGCCTATGCCGTGGAGAAAGGCGCGATGAGTGGCCCGCTGCCGGCCGACTTCGACCTGCACAAACCGTATGTGGACGAGGTGGTATTGGTATCGCCCATATCGGGCAAGCTGATGCGCCGTGAGCCGGATTTGGTAGACGTTTGGTTCGATAGCGGTGCCATGCCCTATGCGCAGTGGCATTATCCGTTCGAGAACGTGGATACGTTCCGCGAGAGTTTCCCCGCCGATTTCATCAGCGAAGGGGTTGACCAAACCCGTGGCTGGTTCTTTACCCTACACGTACTGAGCACACTGTTGTTCGATTCGGTAGCCTACAAAAACGTGGTATCGAACGGTTTGGTGCTGGACAAGGACGGCAACAAGATGAGCAAGAGCCTCGGCAACACCGTGGATCCGTTCAGTACGCTGGACAAGTTCGGTGCCGATGCCACGCGTTGGTACATGATGAGCAACGCCCAGCCGTGGGACAACCTCAAGTTCGACGTGGCTGGCATAGGCGAGGTGCAGCGCAAGTTTTTCGGCACGCTATACAATACCTATGCGTTCTTTAGCCTGTACGCCAACATCGATGGTTTTGTGCTCGATGAGCAAAACATTGTTCCGGTAAAAGACCGCAAGGAAATAGACCGTTGGATTATCTCCAAGCTGCACAGCCTGATAAAAGAGGTAGATGCCAACTATGCCGACTACGAGCCTACCAAGGCAGCTAGGCTGATACAGGAGTTTGTGGACGAGCAGTTGAGCAACTGGTACGTGCGCCTATGCCGCAAGCGTTTCTGGCGCGGCGAACTGACCGACGACAAAAAGGCGGCCTACGAAACCCTTTTCGAGTGTTTGATGGTAGTAGGCCAATTGATGAGCCCTATCGCGCCGTTCTTTTCCGAATGGCTTTACAAAAACCTTACCGACAGCATCCGCGAAAAGGCCATTGACCACAACACGCCGTTGCAGCACGATTCGGTACACCTTACCGCTTTTTCCAAGCCTGATTTGGGCCTGATAGATGCCGATTTGGAGATTTCCATGCAGATGGCGCAAGAAGCCTCTTCGCTCGTGCTTTCGCTGCGCAAAAAAGAGAACATCCGGGTGCGCCAACCCCTGCAAAAGATATTGGTACCGGTGTTGAACGACGATTTCGAACGCCATTTCCGCCGCATCGAGGATTTGGTACTGGCCGAGGTGAACGTGAAAGAAGTGCAGTACATCCGCGATACGGAAGGGTTTATCAAAAAGAAAATCAAGCCCAAGTTCAAAGCCCTCGGCAGCAAGCTGGGACCAAAGATGAAGGAGGTGGGCAACGCGGTATCCGCCTTTACCCAAGACGATATTGCCGCCATAGAGCGCAACGGTACCTACGATTTGAACCTGAACGGCGAAACCATTACGCTCACCTTGGCCGAAGTGGAAATAAGCAGCGAGGACATACCCGGCTGGCTGGTGGCATCGCAAGGCAACATTACCGTGGCGTTGGATATTACCGTTAGCGAGGAACTGAAGAACGAAGGCAATGCCCGCGAATTGGTAAACCGCATCCAAAACCTACGTAAAGACAAGGACTTTAACGTTACCGACCGCATACGTGTGGAAGTGGAAACACATGCGGAAATCAATAATGCCATAGTTAATTTTAAAGATTATATTTGCACCGAAGTTTTGGCCGAGAACCTTTCACTGGCTGAAAGCGTTACAAACGCCGACATCGTGGAGGTAAACGGTGTGGAGTTGAAAGTGCTAATAGAAAAAACGAGGTAAGAATCATGTCAGAAAAAACCCGCTATACCGACGCCGAGCTACAGGAGTTCAAGGATATCATCACGGAGAAGTTGGACAATGCCCGCAACGAGCTGAAATATTTGCAAGAGCAAATCAACCGTTCCGGCAATATCGGCGACGATTCCGACACCAAGTTTTCGGGTTTGG
>CAYYZT010000112.1:1807-9377 GCA_964476015.1 uncultured Chitinophaga sp. | reverse complement strand
CCGCTACGCTGAACCAAGCCCTGCGCGAGGCGGGCGAGCGCGATGCCTTGTGGAAATACGGCAAAACCTTTAGCCTAGTGTTTTATGCGGGCGAGGACGTGAGCGAGGTGACCCGCAACGCCTATGATGCCTACCGCTACGAAAACGGCCTGAACCCTACCGCTTTCCCCAGCCTGCGCAAGTTCGAGAACGAGGTGGTGTCGCAAACCATTGACCTGATGCACGGCGACGACGACACGGTGGGCAACATGACCAGTGGCGGCACGGAAAGCATCCTGTGCGCCGTAAAGGCCGCCCACTCTTGGGCTAAGGCCAACAAACCGCACATTACCGCACCCGAAATGGTGGTGGCCATGAGCGTACACCCGGCCTTCGACAAGGCGGCGCACTACTTCGGCATCAAGATAGTACACGTACCCGTAAACGCCGTGGATATGCGTGCCGACGTGCGCGAAATGGGCGCGGAGATAAACGAGAATACCATTATGATTGTGGGCTCGGCCCCCTCTTACCCCCATGGCGTGGTAGACCCCATAGAAGAACTTGCCGCACTGGCCACCAAGCACAAGCTGTGGCTGCACGTGGATGCTTGCGTGGGCGGCTATGCCTTGCCGTGGGTGGAACGGTTGGGCTACTTTGTGCCAAAGTTCGATTTCCGCGTGCCGGGCGTGTGCTCCATGAGTATGGACCTGCACAAATACGGCTACTCGGCCAAGGGCGGCTCGTGCGTGCTCTACAAAAACAGCGAACTGCGCAAGCACCAATACTTTGTGTACACCGGCTGGACGGGTGGTATCTACGCCACCATGAAGGTGCGCCGCGCGGTGGAGAATATCGAGGGCATCCACATCATCGGTAACCCGCACCTGTCGTTGCTGGCCATTGGCTCCGATAAGCTGCCCATCTTTAACGTGGGCGACGAACTGAGTGCCAAGGGCTACCACATCGACCGCCAACAAAATCCAGACAGCCTGCACCTAACCATTTCGTGGGGCAACGTAAAGGCCATCGACCAGTTTATCATTGATTTGGACGAAGCCGTGGCCAATGTGCGCAAATTCAACGTACACAAGCTATCGAGCCAGTTTACCGTGGGTTTGGTAAAAACGGCGGGCAAAATACTGAACGAGGAGCAAATGACCAAGTTTACCAACTTCCTCGCCAGAATGGGCGGCGGCGACGGCCCGCCCAAGCGCACCGCCGCCATGTACGGCATGATGGGCGCGCTGCCCAACAAAGGCGACCTCGACGAGCTTATCCTCGACATGCTGGACGGGCTGAACAAGCCGGAGAAAGTTTGAAATTGGTCGATGGTCCATGGACGATGGACCATGGAAAATTGGTTACGGGTTGCGCACTTCGTCTACGCTCAGTGTGACATTAGTTGCGGGTTATGGGTTGGCATCTCGTCCGCGCTTCCAGCGCGGATGAAACTAACCTTGAGCCTTCGGCTCACCGCCTGATTTCAAAGCCTTGATAATGTGCCATCTCGCCTTTGGTAACGGTCAACTTGTCCACCCGGGCGTTTTCGGGGCCGCGCTGGCACCATTGCACCAAGGCATCCAGGGCTTCGTTGCTGCCTTCGGCCTCCGCATACACACTGCCGTCAGGCTCGTTGCGCACAAAGCCCGCTACGCCCAGTTCCTGCGCCTTCTTCCTCGTGCTGTCGCGATAAAACACGCCCTGCACCTTGCCGGTAATATGTAGGTTGATGTGTGGCATGGGGTTAAAACTGCATTTTATGTTGTCCGTTGCTGATGATGGGCCGTGTGCCATACTTTCGAAGAAACTCTCTTACCCAAATATCTTTCTTTGCCGTCAAACTTGAGTGTATGCCACCTGTGGTAATGATAGCGGCATGGGTATAACCGTTGCGTAAGGCAATAGCTGATTGTTGGAAAAATGTAATAGTTGCTTCTATTTGGCCAAAAGGCTTGCGGCTGCTTTTACTGTCTTTAAACTCAACGAAGTAATGACTGGTAACGGCTTCCTTGCCGACTTTATGGCAAATACAGATTACGTTATCGCATCT
Organism: uncultured Chitinophaga sp.; assembly: GCA_964476015.1. Taxonomy (GTDB): domain Bacteria; phylum Bacteroidota; class Bacteroidia; order Chitinophagales; family CAIOSU01; genus CAIOSU01. Next base: position 7,345 of record CAYYZT010000112.1, on the reverse strand, counting down.
TTCGGCAGTGCCCTTAATCCCAATCTTATCTATTGAAATGGAACAACACCCCTCATGTGCCGAACGTCGTTCCACCTCAAAACGCCTACCACCAGTACCAGTTGCCACGGAACTGTTATGGATTACACACGTTTCGGTGCCGCCAAGTTTTTTCACGATATCCTTACAGCACATCAGTTGGCCTTTCTGTATTCCATTTCAATAAGGCTATCGTAAGTCTCGCCCAAATCATCAGCCACATCATCAATTTGTTCATAGTTGATAATAGGGTGCTCTTTATGCATAATATCCTTGGCCGTTCCGTCGGCCACATAGTATGCACCCACTTTGCTATAGTCCAGCCATTGCTCTTGCGGTATCTTAGCAGCCACTTCATCGGCCATTTCGGGCCGCGTTTGGGCTACATGATGGGCAGTGATATGGTTGTTGAGCGCGGTAAGTATATATGGGCTATGAGTAGTAATAATCAGCTTGTTGCCGTTCTTGGTACACTTCTCAATTAAAAACTCTACCAGTTTCTTTTGGGTTGAAGGGTAAAGGTTGAGTTCGGGTTCTTCGATGATGAATGTATGATTACTAAAGTTATCACTAGATGCCAAATAGTCTACTACTAAAACAATTGGTATAACCGATTGTAAACCTGAAGAACTTTCGTGAAATTCAACTTTCTCCCCATCCCCTAGAAGTATATATTCCTTATCATTTTCCAAAGAGTAAGTTACATTAAGAAAGTGTATTTCTTTTTGTTTAAAAAAGGTTTGGGAATGTTTGAGCTTTTGCAAAAACTTGCTTAAGTAAATAGGGATTTGTAATTGTTGCTCTGGTGATAAGGCCAAGTTTTTAATTGTGGGTACAAGGTTTCGTTCAGTGGGAATAAACCCTAAACGTTGGATTTCTAGAAAAGTCATTATCCTATTAAAACTACCTGAACAAAAACTAAGCGCATTTAATATTTCGTCTTTACTATCACGGCTAAAATTCTTTAGACTTTGTAATGCTTGAAGCCAATCTTTTATCTCACTCTTACTAGGCAATTGATATAGGGCATTAGAGTCTGTATATTCTTCATGTATTTTTTCAATAAAAAAAAGCAGATCAGACAAAATACTATGAAGCTCATTTAATACGAGCGGAGCTAGATAACCATGCTTACTATTTACGATTTCCCTTAAGGTATCAATTCTTGTGTCATATCTATTAGGAATAGAAGTAGCAAATTTGAACACTAACAAAGGTTTTTCTAATGTTGCAGTAGTTTTATCTCTAGAAGAAATTCCAAAGGAAAACAAAGGAGAATGATAGCTTATATGTTCACGGCCCAGCCATTCAATGCCGTATGCTTTAATATCTTCAAAAAAGGTATTTATTTCTACTCCCGGTTTCCATAACCCAAATTCAGTGAATATCCCCAACAATTTCGCAATCGTACTCTTCCCACTGGCCTGTGGGCCTATTAACACGATAAGGTCTTTATTGGTCAGGTCAATTTCCACGTCCTTTAGCGGACCGAAATTCTTGACTTTAAGGTAATGCTCCATTGAGGGTATTGTGTGAGTTGATACCAAATTACATAAAGTTGGGGATATGGCATTCGCTATGCCTTATCCCCATCTTCAAATTTTCAAACTAGCACCTTTTCTTATTTCTATCAGCACATTTTCAAATATCCTTACTTCCTCCTGCCAATTTAAATATATCCGCCTCGTAGGGGTAGCGTTCTTGGTAGAGCATGCGCACCTCGTCGGCTACTTTTTGGCGCAGTAAGTCCACGTTTTCCTTGTTGGTGGCGGAGATAAACACCGCATTGCCGTTGGTGCGCTTGTCCCAACTGGTTTCCAGTTCTTGGATGATGTCGTTCTTCACCTCTTCTTCCAACAACTCGTCGAATTGCCGCTCGCGATACAGGTCCATTTTGTTGAACACCATAATGATGCGCTTATCCGTTACTTTCAAGTCGGCGAGGGTTTTGTTTACCACTTCGATTTGGTCTTCGTGTGCCGGGTGGCTAATGTCTACCACATGCAGCAATATGTCGCTCTCGCGCACCTCGTCCAAGGTGGATTTGAAGCTCTCCACCAAATGGTGCGGCAGTTTGCGGATAAAACCAACCGTATCGGACAGCAGAAACGGCACCATATCTATTACCACCTTGCGCACCGTAGTATCCAGCGTGGCAAAGAGCTTGTTCTCCGCAAACACATCCGACTTGCTCAACAGGTTCATCAGCGTGCTTTTGCCCACGTTGGTATAGCCCACCAAGGCCACCCGGATAACCTTGCCCCTGTTTTTGCGCTGGGTAATGTTCTGCTTGTCTATTTTTTGCAGTTGCACCTTCAGCTTACTAATCTTGTCGCGCATAATGCGTCGGTCCGTCTCAATTTCCTTCTCGCCCGCACCGCGCATGCCGATGCCGCCTTTTATACGGTCCAAGTGCTCCCACATTCCGCGCAGGCGGGGCAACAGGTACTGGGTTTGGGCCAGCTCCACTTGGGTGCGGGCCTGAAGGGTCTGAGCACGGCTAGCAAAAATGTCCAATATCAGCATCGGCCTGTCCACTACTTTGCACTTTAGCTCGGCTTCCAGGTTGCGTTGCTGGCTGGGGCTTATCTCGTCGTCGAATATCACCAAATCTATTTCCTTGGCCCGCACGTATTCGGCTATCTCCTCCATCTTGCCCTTGCCCACGTAGTATTTCACGTCGGGGTGCGAAAGCTTTTGGAAGAAACGCTTTAGGGTTTCGGCACCTGCCGTCATGGCCAAAAACTCCAGTTCGTCCAAATATTCGGTGAGCATGCCCTCGTTTTGCTGCGGGGTAACGAGGCCGACCAATACGGCCTTTTCTGGCTCCTGTTTATATAGTGGTTTGTGTTCCTTGGTCATATAGTAATTGTTGCGGCAAAGGATGTGCCGAGTTCATTCAAAATTAAAAATTCAAAATTGAAAATTGGGACGTAGTTGCGGGTTGCGAGTTTATGCAAGTGCTAAACCCTTTAAACTGCTTTGTAACGAAATACCGTTTTGCTAACTCGCTTATTGACTACTTCATGGGTATGGGGCCCTCGTATTTGGCGTATTGTATGGGCAAAGCTACAAAGAGTTGAGTGAAATATGCAAATATACTTTGCGCAAACGGGTGCTAACCGGAACCTTAGCAGCGACACCAATGTTTGAAAATCATTATCTTAGCATAGTATTTCCGGGAGCGGCAAAACATTTTATAGATTGGCATACTAGTTGTTTACCTGCGGTCGAAATGAAAAAATTATGATACGGACTATTACCTTCCTTGTGCTTATGGTAGCCATCGGCACCACGCTGCAAGCCCAATCGATGCACCGTTTTGTTACCCCCGAGGGCGACACCATCTTTGTAGCCTCTATTGAGCCCGTAACCATACAGGAGCCGCGCCAGTTTAAAAACGACTTGGAGCGCAGCAACTTCCGCAAGCTGCAGCGCAACCTGAAAAAGGTGTACCCCTACGCCAAAATGGCCCAAGAGATATATGGCAACATGCAGGAAGACATGGCCGACATGGGCAAACGTCGCCAAGTGAAGAAATATAAAAAGGCCCAAGAAGAGGAGCTGCGCACCAAGTTTGAGGCGGAGCTAAAGAACCTTACCACCACACAGGGCAAGCTGCTTATTATGCTCATCAACCGCTATACGGGCAACAACTGCTATGCGCTTATCAAAGAGCTAAAGGGCGGTATCTCGGCCTTTACCTGGAATATTGTGGGCAAGCGTTGGGGCTATGATTTGAAAGACCCTTATGTGGCAGCCGACAACACCGACATAGAGCTGATTATTAAAGCCTTGGAAGAAGAGGACCTGAACAACAAAAAATAAGGATTTAGCGGTAGGTATAATTGGAATATTTAATGAACTTACCATCGCCCACAGCCACCCGCCCCCGATGTATCCAAGTGCTTTAAGTAACCTTTTTCAAGCTAAAGCCGTTATATTTACGGTACAAACGGAATAGTTATGGGCAAACTGACTTTGGAGGAAAAAAGGGAAGAGATAAAAAAGCTTCTGGATGAGCAAGAAGACTCGCATTTGCTTGACGAAGTTTATGAAATATTAAAACCTAAATCCGACCCTGTACTCAGGGAAAGATTGATTGCTCGTGCGTTAAGGTCTGAAGAGGATATTAAACAAGGGCGTTTAAATACCCCAGAAGAAGCTTTGGCAAGGCTGGACAAGCTCTTCAAGAAATGAAAGTAACCCTCACCGACCAAGCTATTGATAGTTTAGAAGAACTGGTGTTGTTTATTGCCGAAACTAATAGCGAGGATAAAGCAATTGCAATAGGCCGCGCCCTAGTAGCGGAAGCAATGGGCTTGGACAAGTTTCCTTTCAAAAATTCCATTGAGCCAGAATTAGACTCTCTGCATAAACAACATCGACGCCTGATTTATGCCAATAGGTATAAGATTGTCTATAAGATTGAAGGGGAAACAATAATGGTTACGGATTTCTTCGATACCCGCCAAGACCCCGCCAAAATGAAAGGCTAACCAACTTTGACCCCGATTTATCCAAGTGCTTTAAGTAACCTTTTTCAAGCCAAAGCCGTTATATTTACGGTACAAACGGAATAGTTATGGGCAAGCTGACTTTGGAAGAAAAAAGGGAAGAGATAAAGAAACTGATTGACGAACAAGAAGACACTCGTTTATTGGATGAAATACGCCAATTGCTTAAGCCTGTCTCCAATCCGATACTTAGGGAGAAATTGACTGCCCGTGCATTGAGGTCGGAAGAAGATATAAAGCATGGCCGGATTTTTACTGTTGAGGAAGTAAGGAAAAATACTCAACGATATCCCAAATGAGATTAATTTATACTGCCGACGCTCAAAATAACCTGAATGCTATTTTGGATTATTTGGAGGAACAAAACGTAAGTCATACCGTCATAAATAGGATTCGTGATAAGATTTTGGAAGCCGCCAATGTTCTATTGGTTTTCCCGGATATAGGCAGTCCGGAGTTTGAATTGGAACATCTGGGGCAAAACCATCGAAGGATTGTAAAAGACCATTACAAAATAATTTATCGCTTAGAAGGGGAGAATATTTACGTTACCGACATCTTCGATACCCGCCAAGATCCCGCCAAAATGAAAGGCTAACCAACTTTGGGCCCGATGTATGCAAGTGCTTTAAGTAACCTTTTTCAAGCCAAAGCCGTTATATTTACGGTACAAACAGAATAGTTATGGGCAAGCTGACATTGGAAGAAAAAATAGAGGAGATAAAAAAGCTTCTCGACGAGCAAGAAGATTCGGGACTATTGGATGAGATATATGAACGTTTACAGCCCCAATATGACCCCGAAACCTTACAAATGCTCAAAAAAAGTATTGCAAGGGCTGAAGAGGATATTAAACATGGCCGGGTTTATACGCCCGAACAAGCAATGGAACGCCTTGATAATTTCTTTAAGAAATGAAGGTTGTAATTACAGATGAGGCTATAGAAAGCCTTAAAACCATTGTGGAATTTGTAAGTTATACAACTGGGGAGAAAAAGGCTTC
>CAYYZT010000112.1:0-1797 GCA_964476015.1 uncultured Chitinophaga sp. | reverse complement strand
ATTGGAAAGGCATTGTTGGAAGAGGCATTTACACTAGCTGTATTTCCACAAAGAGGACCAATTGAAGTAGAGCTGCAAGATAAACCCAATGAATACAGGCGTATCATTTTCCATAACCGTTATAAGATAATATACAAAACAGCACCAAATGCGGTGTACGTCTTACGTTTCTTCGATACCCGCCAAGACCCCGCCAAAATGAAAGGCTAACCCAATGACCCGAATCGGCCTCATATCTGACACCCACAGCCATCTCGACCCGAAGGTTTTTGAATACTTTAAGGACGTGGACGAGATTTGGCATGCCGGAGACGTGGGCGACGTGGCCATCATCCAACAACTGGCGGCCTTCAAGCCCGTGCGGGGCGTGTACGGCAATATCGACGGCCACGAGGTAAGGGCCACTTATCCGCTGGACAACCGCTTTGTATTGGAAGGGTTAGATATATGGATGACCCACATCGGCGGCTACCCCGGCAAATACAGCGGCCGCGTAAAGGCGGTGCTGGACGTAAGGCCGCCCCACATCTTTATCTGCGGGCACTCCCACATCCTCAAGGTAATGCGCGACCCGCACTACAACAACATGCTGTGCCTCAACCCCGGCGCGGCGGGCATCGAGGGTTTCCACAAAATAAAGACCCTCCTGCGCTTCCAGCTCGACAAAGGCCAGATCAAAAACATGGAAGTAGTGGAAATGGGCAAACGCGGCGGCCTGCCGGGCGTGGCAGGGTAGTATTTTAATACTCTATTTCTTTGAATGCCACAAACCAGTTTTTATCCACGGGCACCCCGGCATCGGCGTGTTCGGAATGGATAATATATCCGTGATGGCCGTGCAAGAGGGTTTTGTCCAGTTTGAAACAAATAGCCTGCCCATCGTTTCGTATAATTGCGACTCCGGCTTGCAGCATCTTGTTTCTCAGCCCAGCAGGTTTTTCGACAGGCCAGTTATCATAATGGGTTTCTTGATGGATGCGCTCGCCTTGAGCGGTCAGCGAGTCCACCCGAAGTTCTACCATGTCCCTATTTATGTGAACCCACACGGTAAGCAGTTTTCCGGGGTAATCCTGCTCAATCTTTTGAAAAACATGCCGCAAATCGTGTAGGTGGTGCTTGTGGTCAACATACATTTCCTTGGCTTGCGAAACCGCTCCGGGGTAGTTATTTTGGAACAGCCTTGGATATAATATGATACCCAAAATAGCCATTGTGGCCATGGAAAGCCAAGCTATAACCAATATCTTTCTCTGCCGCGCAACGGGCATTTTGTGGCTGGGCATGTGGTATGGTTTTAAAGTGCGGTAATAGTGGAAAGGGGCATGGCTTGCTAGGTAGCCGTTAATCGGCCCTCTCCCTCAGTACCACTGCCCAATGGTCGTCCACGGGTTCGCCAACGGTTTTTTTCGGGCTGTAAACCACATAGGTATGGTGGCGGTGCAGCAATTCTTTGGCAAGGTTGAAGTAGATGGCCTCGCCCTTGTTATGTATGCTGCCCACGTGCGCCAGCGTGAGTTTTTTGCGCAAATCGGCAGGCCTCGGTATGGGCCAGTTGTCGTAGTACATGGCCTCGAAAGCCTCCTCGCCCTGCGCCGTAATGGAATCGATGCGCAACACCACCGTTTCGCGGTTAGGCTTGGCAGACACCATCACCGCCTTGTTGGGAAACGACTGCCGAATTGTTTTGAAATCAGCCAGCAGGGTGTGTAGCGGTGCCTTATGCTGGGCATACAATTCCTTGGCCTGCGCCACGGCCTTGGAGCGGTTGCTAAGGAACAGCCTCGGGTATAGGTAAAA
>CAYYZT010000111.1:8449-9449 GCA_964476015.1 uncultured Chitinophaga sp. | reverse complement strand
GGTATTGCCACCAGAGATGGCCAGTTCGTTGGAAACGCCGTTCCAAGTAAGCGTTTGGTCGTCACTGGCAGGGTCGCCTTGCGGGCCAGTGGCACCCGTGGCGCCGTCAGCACCCGCTACACCGGTAGGGCCAGTTGGACCAATGGGGCCGGTAGGGCCTGTGCCACCATCGGCACCCGCTGCTCCCGTGGCACCATCGGCTCCGGCAGCACCAGTGGGGCCTTGCACGCCATCGGCACCTGCGGCACCGGTTGGGCCTTGTGGGCCGTCAGCACCCGTTGGGCCAGTGGCACCATCGGCACCTGCGGCACCTGTAGGGCCAGTTGGGCCAACAGAACCGCCCGAAATGGGCAGGATAACCGTATTGCCGCCAGAAATGGTAAGCTCGTTGCTGCCGCCGTTCCAGGTAAGGGTTTGGTCGTCGGTAGCAGGGTCGCCTTGCGGGCCAGTGGCACCCGTGGGGCCAGTTATGCCGTCAGCACCGGCTACACCCGTGGCACCCGTAGGGCCTTGTGGGCCGTCAGCACCAGTTGGGCCAGTTGTTCCTGCCGCACCGTCGGAACCGGCAGGACCAGTTGGGCCAGCTACGCCCGTAGCACCATCAGCCCCGGCAGGGCCCGTGGCACCATCGGCACCCGTAGCACCAGTTGCGCCAGTAGGGCCTGTGGCACCTACCGCGCCACCATCTACGCTACCGGCTTTTGCCGCATATAGCGCATAAGGCACGCTCATCAGTTGGCTTGTGGAAAGATCTACATAGTTGGTGCCTCCCGTAATGTCCACGGCTATTTTCACGAAATAAGGGCCATCCGCCCAATCAACGCTCGCAAAAGTGCCCGTGCCTACGGTTCCGGCACCTATCACCAAATTAATTTGGCCATAATTGCCTGAGGTTACCGAGTGTGTTTCGCGGTACACCTCCGTGCCGGTGGACGAGCCTTGCAAAAGGCTTACCCTAACCGATACGGCTTGGCTAGTAATCAATATCCCTTGGTCGTTC
>CAYYZT010000111.1:6726-8439 GCA_964476015.1 uncultured Chitinophaga sp. | reverse complement strand
TACTGGATGCCTTGAGGCGATTGGGCAAAGGAAATGATGGTAAAAAGGGAAAAAATGAAAACAAAAACGTGTTTCATGAGCCGCTTTTTTTTTGGTGAAGAATGCACAAAACTAATAACTTAATCGACTTTTTATATTTAGGCCCAGTCATTTTTCGAGCATTTTTGTAATTTGTTCTTACAATTCAAGCCAGCACCGTGCCTCTAATGGAACGACTTTTGCGGCTCAACGTTCAATTATCCATTTGAAAAACGAACCAATTATGGGACAAAAGAACCACGACGAGGAAGAAGAAAAAAAATCTTCAGAAAGCTCCAGCTATAAATACCTGTTGCTTTTTTTAGGCGGCTTAGCCGCGGGCGTAGCCTTGGGCATGTACCTCAACTCCAAGCAGGGCAAAAAAGTACGCAAACAGGTAAAGCGTAAGATGAGCGCACTGGAGCTGGAGATAGAAGATAAGGTAGATGCGGCGATGGAAGAAATAAACCGTTTGGCGGAGAAAGGAGGCTTTAAGCCTACAAAGGAGGGAGAGGAAGACAACAAACAATAGCAGTAATCCTTTTAACCTTACAATAGCCGTACATGAGCGAACCTAAAAACGTGTTTAAGCTGGCCGACGAAACCAAAGAGGCCACGCAGCTTTACATAAAATACAAAGTTGACTATTACAAGCTGCACCTGGCAGAGCGTGTAACCAACGTGGCTGCCTTTGCCATTAGCGGCGTATTGTTGCTGGTAGTGTTTAGCCTTTTTCTGCTATTTACCTCTCTGGCATTTGCTTTCTTTTTGGGCGATGTGTTGGGGAACGATGTTTATGGTTTCCTCATAGTGGGTACGGTGTACCTCGTCGGCATTGTTTTGCTGGCCGTGCTTAGAGGTAGGCTGATACAAAAACCGATTCTTAAAATTGTAGTAAGGGAGTTGTTTCCAGAACCTAAAAGGCGCCAGCAATGAAAAAAGCAAACTTCAACAGTCCTTACCGCGACATTTCTTCCATGGAAGAGCTGCAATACCATAAAATGCGCCTAGAACTGGCCGCGGAGATTTTGGAAGACAAAATAGAAGGCAATATAGACGACATAAAGGAGGAGCTGAAGCCCAAGAACATTATGCTCAACCTTTTCAACGCACTGTGGAACAAGATTATAGGAAGCCGTTTTGAAGAAGACGGCAAGGAGAGCGAAGGCAACGGCAGGGACCAGTTTTCCAGTACCTTGAACGATATTTTCAACCCAAAACAGTAATGGCGCTCTCCAAGCACCGTCATCTTGGGTATTGTTAAAGTTGAGCGTTGAGTACCCGCCGTCCGCGCTCGCTAGGTAGCGCAAGCGTTAAAAAAACCATAAATTTATCCCCGTCATTTTTTACAGCAGCAGTAACCAATAACTAATAACCCCTCTCAATGAATCCACTGCTATCGTTGCATGGTGCCCTCGGCACGGCCAAACAACTGCAACCCATAGCCCAGGTCTTTGCCAGCGAACGCGATGTGCATACGCTCAACTTCTCTGGCCACGGCGGTGGCCAGCCGCCTTTGGATGGCTATTCGTTCGACGTGTTTGCCAACGATATTTTGCAGTATCTGGATGCAAACAAGTTGGAGCAGGTGGATATTTTCGGGTATAGCATGGGCGGTTATGCGGCCATGTGTTTTGCGTTGAAACACCCTAACCGCGTGGGTAAAATAGCCACGCTCGGCACCAAGGTAAAGTG
>CAYYZT010000111.1:2305-6716 GCA_964476015.1 uncultured Chitinophaga sp. | reverse complement strand
AGCAAGAGGTAAGGATGCTGGATGCGGATAAAATAGCCGCCAAGGTGCCCGCCTTTGCCGAAAGCCTGAAACAACTGCACGGGGCCGACAACTGGCGCAACGTGCTGGCGGCCACCGCCCAAATGATGCTGAACCTTGGGCAACGGCCCGTATTGAAAGATGCCGACTACCAAGCCCTGCAACACCCCGTCCTTCTCGGTATTGGCGACAGGGACCATACTGCCGGGCTGGAAGATACCGTGGCTACCTACCGCCTGTTGCCGCAAGCCCAGCTATGGGTGCTGCCCGCCACCCCGCACCCGTTGGAGAAAGTGGATGTGGCCGTGCTGGCGGAGGGCTTGAAGCGGTTTTTTAGTAGCAAGGTGTAGTGTAGAGGCTGTTTGGAAATGTAAACGCCGCAATTATAGCTTAATAATCTTTTGAACGGAGGTATTCCCCACATCGTCGGCAAAATGGATAAAGTATATCCCTGGGCTTACATGGCTTAAATCCAAGCCCATTTGTCCATCCATGGTTCTTTGGCTACCGATTATCAGTTTTCCTTCGGCGGAATAAACAGTTACCGTACCGCTTATTGGCAAAACCATGTTCACTAGCCCCGCGACAGGATTCGGGTAAACCCTAAAATTTATCGGCACTGCGGAAACCGTGCCCCCTACCAAACCCTCGGAACTGAAATATCTGGCCATGATTACACTGGCCGGTACCTCGCCGCTTACGGCGGAGTTGTATTGGGGTATAAACCCGGTTAAGATAATCTTGTCGTTAGGCTGCTGTATGAGTATGTTGCAGGTAATGTTAATGCTGTCGTTTGATGTAAACGCATCGGTGATTACCAATCCGTTGTTACCGAACAAACTATCTACCTTGCCAGAATTGTCGAATCTCCTCATGGCAAAAAGGAACTCACCCGTGGCAGAATCTTTTACTACGCCCGCTACTTCAAAGCTGCCATCTTGGTGTATCGCAATGGACCTTAAAAAGTTGGTTGCGAAATTATCGGCCCTAAAATCAACCAACAGCACCCCGTTGTCGGCAAAAGAGCTATCCAATATTCCGTCGGGCGTGTACCGTTCCACCACGCCATAGCCATCGTGTACCGAAAGCGTTCGGGCTTTGCCCGAAACCAGTATTTTCCCACCGGGCAAAACCCCGATAGAAACCACGTTCAACATATAATGGATATTGTCGTGGCCTTTCGCTACCGCGTACAGGGGTTCCAAATAGCCTTGGTGGGCGAATGCACTATCAAGCAAGCCGTTTTCTTGAAACTTGAAGATTAAGTCATTGTGATGTACCAAGAAACTGCCATTATCCAGCACTTGCAAGTCCCATGGGCTAGTGGCCGTAGCCGTGATGTCCCTAAAATTGTATTGCACCAAGCCGTTGTTTCCCCAAGTGCTATCTACCGAGCCGTCCGTTATACTAAATGCTTGGAGCCTAAGGTGGTCAACGGAGTCAATCCCGGCCACCAGTATCCTGTTGCCGGATATGGCTACTTGGGTATAAGCTACGTGCGGATTGGTGGGATCAGCCGGATTAAACCCCACTATATACCCCCCATTGCCAAAACCGGTATCAATGGCTCCGCTGGGCAGGTATCGAATCACGAGGCCCGCCATGGCAAATATGCCGTTGTGGGATGTATCCCGTGTGCCGGCCACAAGCACTTTGCCATCTGGCTGAACCGCTATATCGTTTACGGACACCGTGAACGCCGTGGGAAATACGGTTTCCACCAACCCGTTTTGCCCCCATGTTTGGTCGGGTTCGCCATCGGGCAAGTATCCTAGAATATTGATGGAAAAAGGCGCGCCGCTGTGCAAATTGGCTGCGGCAGAAAGAATACGCCCATCTGCGCGAAGCACCGACCAAACTTGCCCACCCAAACGAAAGGAACCGGGCGGGAAGGGTGTTGCCACCCGTCCCGCTGTTCCAAAATCAGGATCCAGTGTACCTGGGTTCTGCGCAATGGCCAAAATACTGCCGGCAAGACATATCAAAAAAGCAACAACAGTTTTCATAGGATACTAAATTACTACATTATTACAATTTGTATAGTGTTAGTACCTGTATTGATGGTCCAGTAATACATGGCGGGCGGAGAGCCGAACATATTTATTTCCCCGCCGTTGCTAATAGTTCCAGAAGTTGTGGGCACCCCGCTTGCACAGAAAGGAAAACCATACTTGGTATTGGTTCCCGGGCCAATAGGAAGAGACCAAAACGTAATGCCGGTAATGCTGGAAACACTGCTAATCGTGTTGCCCGCTTCATCAATGGCCGTAGCTTGCCTGCCGTGGTTGTTGGGTACATCGATGTAAATGTTATTTACAGGGGTTGAGGGGCAACTGCCGCTTATTGCCGAGGTTTGGAAAGTAACCCCGTAGTAAACAGTTGTAAGGTTATTAAAGGTAACCGTAACCTGTGCCATAGCCGCACTGGTGGCGAACAACAACACAAATGCAAGGACAGTGGTTTTCATATAGAAATGTTTATGTGTGAATGATAATTAAATCTACCACTCTCCTTTTACATCTCAAAGAATTTTTTAATAAATTTTCAAGATTCTTTATTGGGGATATTTCCAGATAGTTCACCGCTTCAAAGGATAATGCTTGCTTGTATCGTTTCTCTTAATAACGAGGGCAGTAGACTTTTGGGAGTAGGAATTACACGTCTAGCACAAGCAAATGCTTGCGCCAAAGTTTTACCATTAACTAGCCCACGGTTTCAACCGTGGGTTATGGAATACGCGCCGCTCTTCAACCGTTTCAACGGTTATCCCGTTTCAGCACCGCCGCATAAAACCCATCGAAGCCATATTCGGATGGCCAATAATAGTGTTGCTCCAATAATTGGAAATCGGGATGCTGTTGCAAAAAGGCCTGTACGGGCTTTTCATCCTCCGAGGGCAGGATGCTACAGGTGGCATATACCATGAGGCCGCCCGGTTTCAACATTTTCCAGTATCGGCCGAGGATGTCCTGCTGCTGCCGTTCCACGTCCTGTATGTGTTGGGGCGTGAGTTTCCACTTGGCATCGGGGTTGCGCTTGAGCACGCCAAGGCCGCTACAGGGCACGTCCAGCAACAAGCGGTCGGCGGTGGCGGCATATTGGTCGATGATGTCGGGCGAGGCCAGTTGCACCGGCCTGATGATGCCGTAGCCCGCCCGGCGGCTGCGCAGTTCGGTGTTGCGCAGCTTAATGGCCTCCGGCTCCAGAGCGGTAATGCGGCCTTGGTTGCGCATCAAGTCGGCCATGTGTAGGGTTTTGCCGCCCGCCCCGGCACACGCATCTATAACGGCATGGCCCGGCCGCAGTTGCAGCAGCGGCACCACCAGTTGCGAGGCCGCATCCTGTATCTCGAACAGCCCTTCCTTAAATTCCGGCAGATTGAGCAGGTGCCTTCGTTTAGCCAACACCAAGGCATCGGGTGCCCAAGGCAGGGTATGCGTTTCGATATCCTGTTTGGCCAGCCTTTCGGCCAGTTTGGCGGGGCTGATGCGGAACGTATTGGCCCGTAGCACCACGCTGGGCTGCTGGTGCATGGCGGCCACCTCCCGCTGCCAAGCTTCGGTGCCGAGTTGCTGGGTGCCCAGTTCGTCCAGCCAATCGGGCAGGGAATATAGGATGGCCCGTTGGCCTTTCGCCTCTTGAAAGCGTTGGGGTATGGCCTCTTTGTCCAATCCCTCAAACTCGGGCCAATCGGGCAGTTCGTGGCCTTGGTGCAGCCACCATGCCCCGAAGAGGTGCCAGTGGTTGGTTTCGGGGCCATCCCACTGTTGGCCGGAAAGGTAGGCGGCAAGGCGATAGTTGCGAACGAGGGCGTTGGTGGTCTCCACCACAAAAGAGCGGTCTCGCGAGCCCCACTTGGGGTTGCTGCCGAGGGCCTGCTCAATGGCTTTTTCGGCGTACTGGCCGCCGGGCACAATATCGGCCACGAGGTGGACGACCGCTTGGGCCAAAACCTTATGCAAACGCACCAACATGCCTCAAAAATACCGTACTAAATGTAAGAATAGCTCAAATTGCGGCATTTTATCTCAAAATTGAGCTTAAAATGCCGCAAAAAATGTCTCAAAATGTCGCAAAATCGGTTTTTGAGGTAAATTCCAGTAGTGGCAAAATCGTCGTAACTTTCCGCCATGAATAAAGCATTGTTGGAGGAATTTCCGCCGATAACTGACGAGCAGTGGCAGGCCCAGGTTTTGAAGGACCTAAAGGGTCAAACCTTGGAATCATTAACTTGGGAAACCGTTGAAAACATTGGGGTTCAGCCTTATTACCGTACTGCCCCTACCCTATCGGTGCCGGTGCGCCCGGTAGGCGAATGGCTGATAAGGCAGGATATTATCGTAACCAACGAAACCGAGGCCAATGCCATTGCCTTGGATGCCTTAAAGCGAGG
>CAYYZT010000111.1:0-2295 GCA_964476015.1 uncultured Chitinophaga sp. | reverse complement strand
TACCGATTGGAAAACCAATGATAGCAACGTTTTCAACCAACTAAGCCAACTTATTGCCAACCGCGGGCTGGATGCCCAAACGGTAAAAGGGAGCATTTCAACCCCTAACGAAAGCGTTTTCCAACAATACCGCACCACCTTACCCAGCTTTAAACTATTGGCTATCAATGCCTTTGAAGCCGACACCCTTACCGAGCAAACCGCCCGGCAACTGGCGGAAGCGGTAAAAGCCATCGAAACGTTGGCCGATTTGGGCATCCACCCATCGGAAACGTTGCCACACCTGCATTTCAATATAGAAGTGGGCACCGATTACTTTTTCGAGATAGCCCGCATAAGGGTTTTGAGGGCGTTGTGGCTGGTTATTTGCCGCCAATATGTAGCTGATTATCAATCTCCTGCGTTTATCCATGCCGCCAATAAGAAGGTGGCTCCCGAAAAAGACGGCTACTACGAGATGATACGCCAAACCACCCAAGCCCTGAGTGCCGTTATCGGTGGGGCGGATAGCTTGGGTTTGGTGGCCCATGTGGCCGTAGCCGAGCGTTCGCAAGGGTTTCAAGAGCGCATTGCCCGAAACGTGCAGCTTATTTTGCAGCACGAATCGCACCTCGATCGCATTACCGACCCATCGGCTGGCTCTTGGTATCTGGAAACCATCACCGCCCAACTGGCCGAAAAGGCTTGGCAGCGGTTTGTAGCCCTTTCATCCAACCCCTAATGAAAACACCGTGGCCCTTGGTACTGCTGGCTTTGCTGATGGGGGCAACGGCATGTCTTTACGGCCAAAACACCAACTTGCTGGTAGTGGACGAAGGCTTCAAAAACAGCCATTTGGACGACATCGTTTCGGGTTATGTAGACCACACTTCGCAACTCACTGTCCATCAAATGGTTTCGGGCCAAAACACCGCCACGCCTTGGCAGGTGAACAGTGCGGGCCGCATGATAAACATGGGATATAGCCGCGATACGTGGTGGCTCCATTGGCAATTGCGAAATAACACCGGGCACCAACAACGGTTACGCATATTTCTCGGCAGCGGCATTATCAACGATGCCATGCTGTACGAAGTAAAGGATGGCGCTATCGATTCCTTCCCAGCCCTCGGCATCGACCATTCCTACCACAGCCGCTACTTCAATACCAAGGGCTGGAGCTACCCCATTCGGCTGGCCCCCGGCGAACAGGCCCAATACTGGCTGCGCCTCAACAACGATTTGGCATCGCTGCGGGTGCCCCTGCAAGTGTGGGATGCCGATGCCTATGGCGACCACATGTCGTTTTTCAACATGGGGTGGGGCGTGTTCTTTGGCATCCTTACCCTTACCATTATCGGGGCCATGGCGGTGTTTGTGGCCACACGCCAATCGGTTTTTGTCTATTACGCCGTTTACATCCTATCCATTATTTTGCTGTGCGGCAACACATTGGGGTTCAATATCATTGTTTTTGATTTGGAAGGCTCTTTCCAAGCCCATAGCTACGTGTTTCTCATCAGTATTTTAGTAGTGATAAGCATGTTGCTTTTCAGCAATTCATATCTCGATTTCAAAACATGGGCACCCAAGCTGAAATACATTATACACTTTACTATAAGTATCATGTTGGCCATGGCTTTGCTTTGGTTTGCTTGGCCCAACCATTGGGAAATATCCAAATGGCTTATCCATGTGTTCACTTTCCTGCCCTTGCTGAGCCTAAGCGTTATTTTGGTTAAGGTGCTGCTGCAAAAACGCGTTCCGCCCCAACATCGGCTTTACCTTATCGCGTTCTCACCCCTTGTGCTGCTGTCCATCGGTATTTCGCTGCGCAACATCGGGTTGCTGGGCCACAGTCTGCTTTTCGATATACGCCTGCCCATTTCGTTTGCCTTTGAGGCGGTAGTGTTTTCCTATGCCCTTGCCATACGCATACGCAACATGCGCAACGAGCGCGAAACCTTGCTACAGCAAGTAAACGTGCAGCAGCGCGACAGCTTTAGGGCTGTTATAGAGGCTACCGAGAAAGAACGCAAGCGGGTGGCCGAAGAGCTGCACGACGGGCTGGGCCAACTGCTTTCCACGGCCAAGCTAAACCTTACGGCCATAGAGATAGACCAACAAAGCGAGGAACAGCGCAGCATCGAAACTTCCCTATCCTTGCTGGACGAGGCGGTGCAGGAAGTGCGACACATATCGCATAACATGATGCCGGGCACACTTATCAGGCTCGGTTTGGTTTCCGCCATAAAAGAACAGGCCCGGAAAATTAACGAGAGCGGCAAGATACTGGTAACGGTGGAAGTGGCGGGC
>CAYYZT010000110.1:9363-9576 GCA_964476015.1 uncultured Chitinophaga sp. | reverse complement strand
ACTTGCCAAGCTGTTTCCGCTAAGAAGCAATAAAACCATCTCACGCCTAAGCCCCGCTGAACTGAGATCACGCTTTATGCCAGATGATTTCAAAATGCTTGGTTTGGGTTGGTTGGCTATTATCTGTTGTACTAGCCTTACATTCGTCACTCTTAAAGCACTTGTCTATTTAAATGCTTCCTTTCAGGCAGATGCCTTGATACTGATACAGCC
>CAYYZT010000110.1:0-9353 GCA_964476015.1 uncultured Chitinophaga sp. | reverse complement strand
CAGCCATCTATTTATGCTTTCTTGGTTTGCAGCTTTTTCTCGGGGCTGTTTTTTTCAATACCCTTATACTTAACCATAGGCAAAACAAGGCTTAAGGAGCAATGGGTTGATTTTCTGGCTTACCAAGACCTCAAGTATAAGCTTGATTTTAAAAAATCCATGGTGCTTATGGCTTGGGTAGTGGGGTTAATGAGCGCAGTGGGCACCTTTCTGATGCTGGACTCCTATACAGCTATTGCCGAAAACGAGATACGCTACAACCGTACTCTCGGCATCGGGGCCACTACCTATTCGTATGCACAGGTAACGGCAATCAATGAGGTTGACAAACTCGAAGCCCCCAACGGCAACATTGTGCAAGACCGTCATTTTGTTATCCATTTTAACGACGGAAAACGATGGGTTTCGAGGCAAGAAGGCTTTAGCAATTACACCAAAGACCTCGCCGTAGCGCAATTGGTAGCCGAAAAAGCAGGTTTGCCGATACAAGAATTGGAGTTTGACACTCGATAGGGAATTGGTATTTCGTGCCGAGGGCGTTGCCCACGGCTATTGCCCAACCTTGGACGGGTGTCTACAAAAACAAAAAAGCCAAGACACATCGCTGCATCTTGGCTTAAATTCTAGTCGCTAGTTACTAATTCCTAGTCGCTTCTATTTTACTTTCCTTGGCGCTTGCGCTCGTTCTCATCCAAGATGATTTTGCGCAGGCGGATGGATTTCGGCGTTACCTCCACGTACTCGTCGGCTTGGATATATTCCAACGCCTCTTCCAAACTGTGGCGGATGGGCGGGGCCAGCTTCACCTTGTCGTCCGCACCGCTGGCGCGCATGTTGGTAAGCTGTTTCTTTTTGGTAACGTTGATAACCAAATCGTCGCCACGGCTGTGTTCGCCTATTACTTGGCCGGTATAGATGTCGTCGCTTGGGCCGATGAAGAACTTACCGCGGTCTTGCAGCTTGTCCAGCGCATACGCCACGGCAGAGCCTTGCTCCATAGAGATAAGGGAACCGTTGATACGGCCTTCAATCTCGCCTTTGTACGGCTCGTAGCCTTTCAGGCGGTGCGCCATGATGGCCTCGCCGGCGGTAAGGGTCAATATACGGTTGCGCAAACCGATAATGCCACGCGAAGGGATGATAAACTCCAACGATACGCGGTCGCCTTTGGGCAACATGCTCACCATTTCGCCCTTGCGCTTGGTAACGGCCTCGATTACTTTACCGCTTACGTTCTCTGGCAAGTCCACGGTCAAGTCCTCTACCGGCTCGCATTTGCGGCCGTCGATTTCTTTGTAAAGCACCTGTGGCTGGCCTACTTGCAATTCGTAGCCCTCGCGGCGCATGGTTTCAATCAACACGGCCAAGTGCAGCACGCCGCGGCCATATACCAAAAAGGTATCGGCACTATCGGTAGCGGCCAAGCGCATGGCAAGGTTCTTCTCCAGTTCCTTCTCCAAACGGTCTTTAATGTGGCGGCTGGTAACGAACTTGCCCTCTTTGCCAAAAAACGGTGAGTTGTTGATGGTAAAGGTCATGCTCATGGTAGGCTCGTCGATAGCGATAGGCACCAATCCTTCCGGGTTTTCGAAATCGGCAATGGTATCGCCAATATCGAAACCTTCGATACCCAATACGCCACAAATTTCGCCGTTCTCGATAGGGTCTTTGATGCGTTGCTTGCCAAAACCTTCAAACACGAACAACTCCTTCACGCGTGATTTCAAGATGGAACCGTCGCGTTTTACCAAGCTCACGGGCTGGCCCTCTTTCAAGGTACCGCGGTGCAAGCGGCCCACGGCAATACGGCCTACATAGCTGCTATAATCCAGCGAGGTAATCATCAACTGCGAGGTACCTGGGTGGTGCACCGGAGGTGGGATGTGCTCGATAATGGCATCCAACAGCGGCGTTACGTTGGTGGTAGGCTCTTTATAATCGTTGCTCATCCAGCCGTTTTTGGCCGAACCATAGATGGTAGGGAAATCCAGTCGGTCTTCGTTGGCATCAAGGTTGAACATCAGTTCGAAAACCGATTCCTGCACCTCATCGGGGCGACAGTTTTCCTTGTCCACCTTATTGATAACCACAATCGGCTTCAAGCCCAAAGCCAAAGCCTTTTGCAGCACGAAACGGGTTTGCGGCATCGGGCCTTCAAAAGCATCCACCAACAGCAGCACGCCATCGGCCATGTTCAATACGCGCTCTACCTCGCCGCCGAAGTCGGCGTGGCCCGGAGTATCGATGATGTTGATTTTAACGTCTTTATAACGAACGGAAACGTTTTTGGCAAGGATAGTGATGCCACGCTCGCGCTCTAGGTCGTTGTTGTCCAGTATCAGTTCGCCGGGAATTTCGTGGTCGGCAAAGAGTTTGCACTGGAGCAGCATCTTGTCCACCAAGGTAGTTTTACCGTGGTCAACGTGCGCGATGATGGCGATGTTTCTAATTGGAATTTGAGACATTCTGATTTGGATTTATGAGGTAGGAAGTTCGATTACTCACTGTAAACCCCCACCTTTATTAATAGTCATTTTGCAAAAGATGTGCAAAGATACTCCTAATATTTTACATCCGCCACTATTAGTTGTTTTCTGGCAGTTTGTTGATGTAGGGGAAACAATAACCCGCATTAAAACAGCATAACTGAATACAAAAACAACAGTTATATATTGGGCGTTTATTACTATTATTGAAGGTATCCATCAATCTTGATAGGCTAGGGCTAGGCAAAGACCTAAGTTGTGGAGTTGGCATACTACTGGGCTCTTGCATAAGCCATGCAAACTGGTGCATTAAAAAGGGAAAACAACGTTGACATGAACCACACCATTTCGGCCAAAGTATGCTTTGCTTTATTGTGCCTGCTTGTTACCCAAAGTGTTCGGGCACAATTGTTCGAAAAAAACCACTTCGGTTTTCATTGGCTCACTACGGTAAGCCCTGCACACAAAGCGGAGAATGTAATAGGCAACATTAAGTTGGGCACAAAACCATCGCGGGGGTTTCAGTTTGGCATGTCGTACTTGTACAATATCAAATCCGATTACGGTATCAAAACCGGTTTGTTTTTTACCATCCGAACCTACAATTTCCAATTTCAACTTGATGCCGATAAATATGGCCTGCCTTACAATGTTGATGACAGAACAAGTGGCAACCTGTTTTACAACTTTTCCATTCCGTTAGCCTTTGTTTATAGAAAACCGTTGAACGCTAGGCACAATTTGGGTATGGAGGCAGGGGGTTACTTGCGTTTGTATCCGCCAGCTTCTATTTCAAGCGGGTACCAACTGCAGGACACCTTGAATGGCATTATACCTGTTATGGATTTCTATACCGATGTTGCCCCTTACAAAAAGTTTGGTGCCGCTTGGGATTTTTATGTAATGCCCTTCTGGCAGTATATTTTGCACAACCGCCGGATGATTCAGGTAGGTTTCCATGTAAACCTATCGTTTTGGAAACACCCTATAAGGGCAGACTATTACCTAATACCATTTAGTGCCCATGCCACATATGGGCAATACCAATATCGCTCCACCAACTTTGGCCTTGACTTTTCTTATGTACTCACAAGAGTGCCAAATCCTAAAAAAACAGCACGCAAGCTGCATCGCAACCGGTATGGCGAAGGATAGTACAATATTTCCCTGCAAACATTAATCTACTACCCGCAGCTCGCTACCTGGCTGATTGGTAAGGCTGCCGCCGGTTTCGATATGGATGGTTTTGCAATAAGCTACCCCGTAAGTGGCCTTGTTGCGTATAGCGGGTTGGTTGGGCGCGGTGGCGGTATGGGGTATCACTACATGATGGTACACCGTTGGCACAATACCGCAGCTCCAGTTGGCAGGATTGTCCCAATATCCTATGCCAGCACTGCCAGCGACACCCGTCCAAGTGTTGGTAGTGGCAACGCCTAAGGTAATAACTTGCGACGTAGTGCTGCCACAATCCAAGCCGTTACAACTGCGGATTACCTGATATTCCATCGGCACCGTAATGGCACCTGTGGCCTGGGTGCTGGCGGTGCCCATGTTGCCCCAAGTGGGACTGCCCACTGGCCTGCTTTGCCATTGGTAGGAGCAGGTTCCTGTGCCGCCGGCTTCCGAAATGTTGAGGGTTAAGCCCGCACCGTAACAAATGGTTTGGCTAGGGGTGGTAATACTAATGGTGGGGTCGGCTACAACGTTCCAGCTTACGGTGGTATAGCCGGGGTTGTCGCAGTTGGTGCCGTTTGCCGTGCGCTGGGTACGTATCTGCACGGCATTGTTGCCTGTGGTGCTAGCGGTAAGGCTAGCTCCCGATGTGTAGGTGTTCCAGTTACTGCCACCATCGGTGGTGTACTGCACTATGTCGGTAATGGTGCCGGTGCCGCCGCTACCCGCGCCAATAGTAGCCGAAAGCGTAGCCCCTGTGCATACCGTTGTGCCCGAAGCTACGGACGGCGCAATGGACGGTGCCACCGGATCGGCCACTACTATAATATCGGCTATGCTGGAATACTCCTGCGCACATGGGCCGTTTTGTACCAATGCCCTCACCTGCCAAGTGCCCACAGTAGTAAAGCAGCAATTGCTGGGCGAGGTGGTTGAAGTACCGGCCCAAACGTTCCAGCCGCTGCTAGGGGTTTTATATTCCCACTGCACCACGTTGCCCAAATGCCCGGAGAGGGTATGCTGGGTGGTAAGGTAGCCTTGGTCGGCACAAATGGTTTGGTTTGCGGGCGATACCGTGCCGCCAATGGTAAGTTGCGATACGTTTACCGTTACGCTTACACAAGTGGTAGGGGCACAACCTCCCGAGCCACTATTAGGATCGTATAGTACATAGTAAGTAGTGGTTGCAGTAGGTGCCGCAATAGTAGCCGCCACGGTAGTAGTGCCGTTGCCAGCAGTACTGGCTACCAAGGTGCCGCCGCACGAGCCAGAATAGAACCTTGCATGCCCAAAAATATTAGTGGCCGTAGGGAACGTTGCCGTTAAAGTAGTATTGGCCACGCTACCCGTACAATAGTTGTTGGCAGATGTTGTTAAAGATGCTGGCGCCTCGTTGTATCGGTTTTGGATAAGGATAGCACTTGATGTTACTGCCCCGCATACGCCATTGGTTACGGTGTAACGTATCCTGTCCGCATCGGTATCGCTAACGCTGGTTTTTTTAGGGAAAGTGTTAACCCCTGATGAGGGGCCGCTTACCCAAGCGTTCCACCCACCGTTGCTAGAGCCCCACTGCCAAGTTACGGTACCGGTTTGCCCGGTTATGGTTACGGGCGTGCCGAAGTTGCCCGCTGCACTACAGAAATCAATAGGTCCAAGGGTGGATGCGGTGCCCAGTGTGGAGAGGGCATCCACCTGTACCGGATAGTTCACGGTTTCGGTATGGCATTCGTTGCGGTGGCTTACCGTGAGCGATACGTTTTGGCTGCCGCTGCTGTTCCAAGTAACGTTTATGGTATTGGTTCCTTGGCCTGAGTTGATGGTGCCGCCCGTTACGTTCCAATTGTACACGATGCGCGATAGGTTGTTGCCCATGCTCACCGAGTAATTGTGCGTGGTATTTATACACACGGGGGCAGTGCCGCTTACCGTGGGCGAGGCGGTGTAAAGCGAAACGGAAGCACCGTTGGTGCGGGTAGCGTTGTTGGCGTTTTTAGAAAGGTCATACACCGTGGTGCCGCTTTCGTTCATTTTGTAATAAGCCACCATGTTGTTCCACAAAGGATTGGCATTGGTAAGGTTGGCATTCATTACCGATTGTATTTGTGTGGCATTGAGGGCAGTGTTGTAAATGCCTATCTCATCCAAGTAGCCATTCATCATTCGGTCGTGGCCTTGGCCTATACGGGCAAATGGGTCCATGGTGCCTTGCAAGGTAGCAGAACGCTGGGCTATCTGCACGCCGTTTACATACACCGTCATCAATCCGCCGCCCCAAGTAAAGGCTAGGTGGGTCCATTGGTTGTTGGGTATGTGGGTGGCGGTATTAAAAGTGAGGTCGTTGTTGCAGCAGGTGCCGCCGTCGCCTATGCGGTAATAGAAAGTACCATCGTCCCAAGAGAACATGGAAATCCAGTCGAGCCAGTTGCTTCCATTGGCATTGTGGGTTTGCCAAAAGCCCCAGCTAGTGCTTTGCGCAGGGTTTACCCAGCCCATTACGGTACCACTGGTGGAGCTGATGCCCGTGGTAGGGTGTACCAAATAGGTATTGCTGGAAGTAAATTGGATGGCACGCGGCGAGGTGCCCTCAAACGAAAGGGTATATTGGCCGTTGGCCAATGCCGATGCGTTAAGGGTAAAGTCGATAGTGGCGGAGTTGTTGGTACCCGTGGCCACGCTTCCGAAAGCACCCGAATTGCCCGAGCGGTACATCAGGCGGTAAGTTCCCGCCTCAAACGATGCCAAGCCCAAATCAGCCGCGTTAAAACTGAGCGTTACGTTGCCGCCATTGTTCGAGGCATCGGTTTTGCTAAAATACCATATACGCGACAGCCTGCGGGTAGGATTGCCGGTGCAAGTGGCCAAATCGCTGGTTTCCCAACCGCGGGTGCTGTTGTTGTGGCCGTATAACAGATAATCGCCACTGTTTTGCAAGAACCCGGCATCGTTGATGTACAATCCATTGGAGCGCGATTTTTGGTGCCAACCTTCGGTGTCTCGCCCAATGCCGGACATGTTGAAATCGCAGTCTCCGTTAGCGGCATCGTCGCCCGCGTATAGGTTTACGTTGGTAACTATATTGTATTTCGCCGCAAGGTAGTTTTCCACTATGTTTCGGCGGGCATTGTTAATGTCTTTGTTGAAGGCAATCACCTCACCCACGTCGCCATTGGAATATTCCCCGTACAAGCCGGTACCGCCTAAAGATATGCCGCCCGGCGATTGTACGCCGCAATTGTTTTGGTAGGTAAGCGTGCTGCCGTGAAACAAGCGTGTCCATCGGCCATTGCCCGTACCGGTAAAGATGTTGCCATTGGTGGAAGCGCCCACGCCGCCAGGGCCCGTGCAGCCGCCGGATACCCAGCCTTCGGCATATATCACGTTTTCCCTGCCGCCATGATAGCCCAAAAGCCAGTTGCGCACGGAGGATGAAATGAGCCTCTGGCTAAGGCCGCCGTTCATGCGCGAAGCGGTAAGAATGGTGTAAGCCTCGAATTGGGAAAGGAGCGTGCCCGTGTTCAAAATATCGTCGGTGGCAAACCGCGCCACATATTGGTTGTTGAGTACCGATTGGGTTTGGAAAGTAGGCTGCTGCGCGCCGTTTCCTTGGTTGGCGTTAAAGCCGTTGCCCGAAAGGTCGGCCCAAGAGCTAATGGCCGAGCCCAGTGCTTGGTTGATACCGCCAGCATTGAGCCATAATTTAAGGTCGGAACGGGCATCCGTAGAGCCCAAGCCCGCCGGGCCTGCGCCGTACATGGTATTCACGCGCGCGGTCACGGCCGTTCTGGTAGTGCTTTCGCAACCTGTGGTGGCATTGTAGGCCGCGGCATAATACGTGGTGTTTTGGCTCAAAACCGGCGTAACGAATACTTGCCCCGTGTGCAGCAATGTGCCGCCGGAAGAAGCATTGTACCAGCGCACGGTAGTAGCGTTGGCTACCACATCGGCCGTGAGCGTAACGGTGGAAGCCTCTTCCGGTATGGAAATAACATCGGCGCGCATGGTTATATGCCCGTTATATCCCCGGGGCCATATACGTACATATCTAGCATGGTATTGGCCGAAGATGTGCTGTACCACCGTGTTTTGGTCGTTGTTGGCAGGGAAGGGCCCGCCAGGAACCCAGTTCCACGTGCTGCCGTCCATGCTGTATTGTATATCCACTGAGGTAACCCACTGCGTATAGTCTTTATTGCGGCCTTGCAGGGCAACGCCGTTGAAGGGCTTTATGCTGCCCAGATCGAATTGGAGGTATTGGTTTGTTACGTCGGTACCGCTGGTGGCGGACCAGTTTGAAGTTGCCCTACGGTCGAACACCCGGCCCAAAAACGCTTCGTGGCCCGCACCACAGCATGCGCCCGAAGAGGTGATATTGCCATCGGGCAATACGGCGGGGGTGCCCACCGCCACGTTGGTCAAGGCTTGCGGGGCGGCGGGGTTAGCATTTACGGTAACCCATACATCTACGTAGTTATTCCAGTTCCAGTCATCCGAACATTCGCTGCGGTTGTGTACCCGTATTACATATATGCCCGGCGTGTTGAACTGGCGTGAAAAACTGGATTGGTTGTCATAACAGTCCGAGCACTCGTTCCAGCTTCCGGGGTTGCTGGCTCCCACCGAGCCCACGGAGCCCATCCAATAACGCGGCTTGCCATAATAGCCCGTATGGCTGAAGTTTACGCTTTGGCCCGCGCAAATAGTGGCTTGGTTGCTGCCGTTAATGGTAAAGGTGCCGGGCATGCCTTCGTATTCCCAATAAAAGCCGATTTGCGCCCAATTGTCGTCATCGCCAAACTGCCCTTGGCCACCGCCAAGGTAGTTCCATTGGCAACGTGCGTAGTTGCGGTAGTTGCGGGCACCGGTCCAATCGCTCAAATACCTTTGCGTGCGGCAGTCGTCGCCGCTGTTAAAATCACATCGGCCACCGGCATCGTCTTCCCAAGCATCGATATAGGCATCTAGCCACGAGCCAGATTGGAAGCGATATACGTAATTATCCGTCCAGTTGCCGTTCCCACAGTCTCCGTTTCTGGTACATTCCCTGCACGTCCCGCCGCGCCAAGCACCGTCATTATCGGTCCAGAACCATACTTTGGCCGTATATTCCTCGTCGCCGGTTTCCCAACAGTCCCCACCAGACCAACCATACTCCGAATGGCCGGTGTAAGTAACGTACATATTTAGGCGCGCGCTTTGTGAGAAGCCGCCGGTGATAGAAAAGGCCACAAGAATGCAACTAAGTATATATCTCATCCTCATAGACCGTTACTTTACAAATTCAAACTGATACACAATGTGCTGGCTTTCGTCTTGGGCATTTACTTGTAAGATGAGGCTTGTGCCGCTATGCTTAACTATGCTGTATTGGCCATCTTGGCATTTTTGGCAGTTTACCCAAGCAAGCGTTTTTCCATTTTGGGTGAAGGCTTGCTGGCGCTCTGCACTTTTATCCTTCTTGCTTTGGGTATACCACAACCCTTTGGCCCAATCAATGGCAATAGCCGTCTTCTCAAATTCGCGGATGGCTTCTTTTTGGAACGCTTCCATTTCCGCAGCGGTATGCATGCCATTAATATCCACCGCTTTTATACTTACCAGTCGGTAATATTGTTTACCGCTGAAATCGATATTCAACGGTGCTGCTTTGACAGTGGCAGGTGGCGCGGGCTTTATATTATCGGTACGGTC